>NZ_JBFAXI010000064.1:0-43485 GCF_040680735.1 Streptomyces sp. NPDC051987
GCCGCGGGCCGATCAAGGTGTACGACGCCCACCGCGACAGCGGCGGCTGCACCCGCAGCCCCAACGTCCAGGCGGAGCTCTCCGACGCCCCACGCACACGGAGTCCGTGTGCGGCCCTTCCTCACGTCCGAGCCCGGCCGGTTTCGCTCAGAGCGAACCGCCCTCGGGGGAGCGGTTTCCCCATTCCACTTGCGGGCCCTCGAACGAGGTGGCGTGACGCGAAGGACGAGCGGCCGCGCCGAGCACGAACACGTCCTCGGCGCCGTCCAGCACACCGCCCGAGGGATCGTCGTCCCCGGTGCGGCGCACCACGTCCCGCTCGGGCATGAGGATGTCGCGTACGACCATGCCGCACAGGTAGAGCGTGCCCAGCAGGTGCACGGCGATGGCCCAGTGGTAGCCGTCCGTCGGCAGACCCTTGTGCGCGTCTCCGCTGGTCGTGTACGCGAGGTACATCCAGATGCCCAGGAAGTACGCCACCTCGCACGCCTGCCAGATCAGGAAGTCGCGCCACTTCGGGCGGGCGAGGACGGCCAGCGGCACCAGCCACAGCACGTACTGCGGTGAGTAGACCTTGTTGGTGAGGATGAAAGCCGCCACCACCAGGAAGGCGAGCTGGGCGAAGCGGGGCCGGCGCGGGGCGGTGAGCGTCAGGGCGGCGATACCCAGGAAGCAGAGCAGCACCAGGACCGTGGCGGCGGTGTTCACGAAGCCGATGCTGGGCGGGTTGGTCGTGTTCTGCGCCCAGATCAGCCAGAAGGATCCGAAGTCGACGCCACGCTCCTGGCTGAACGTGTAGAACTTCGACCAGCCGTCGAACGCGAAGATCATCACCGGCAGGTTGACGACGAGCCAGGCGGCCACCGCACCGCCGGTGGCGACGAGGAACTCACGCCATTTGCCTGCACGCCAGCACAACAGGAACAGCGGCCCCAGCAGGAACACGGGATACAGCTTGGCAGCCGTGGCAAGCCCCAGGAGGACACCGAAGGCGAGAGGACGGCTCCGGGACCACATCAGCATCGCCGCGGCCGTCAGAGCGACCGCCAGGAGGTCCCAGTTGATGGTGGCGGTCAGAGCGAACGCGGGTGCCAGGGCGACCAGCAGGCCGTCCCAGGGACGTCGGCGGTGGGTTCGGACCACGCACACCGCGATGGCGGCGGCGCACAGCATCAGCATCCCGGCGTTGACGAACCAGTACACCTGCTCCTGGAGCATGATGCTGCCGCTGCCCGGCGTGAGCCATGCGGCCACTTCCATGAACACACCGGTCAGCACCGGGTATTCGAGGTAGTCCATGTCGCCCGGCAGCTTGTCGAAGTACGGCACCAGACCGTCGGCGAAACCGCGCCCCTGGTACAGATGCGGAATGTCCGAGTAGCAGGCGTGGGTGTACTGGGAACTCGCTCCGAAGAACCAGCCGCTGTCGTAGCAGGGCAGCTTCTGCACCATGCCGAGCGCGAACATCCCGACCGCCACGATGACGACCACCCGTAGCGGCGTCCACCACGACGTCCCGAGCAGGGCACGCCGCCCGATGGGGCCGCCGATCAGCTCACTTCCGGCCGCGGCAACCTCGTCTTCCCTGGTCGGCCGCACCGGCTCCGGCTCGCGCACGCCCGCGGGCGTCGTCTCTGCACTGGGCATGGGGCCCATCCTGCCGTACCTCTCTAGGAATACACCGAGGGCCGCCGCACCTCGCAGGGTGCGACGGCCCATGTTTCACGTGAAACAGACTTCGGTGGGTGAAATGGTCAACAACCGGTCAGACCGCGGCTAACCGTTCGTCCCTCCGAAGAAGTTCCCCCCGCCGTTGGCATTGCCTCTGGTGTTGCCTGCTCCGGTGGTGTCCGTGGGTGACGGCGATGACGTCGCACCCGAGGTGTTGCCGCCGGTGGCGCCGGCGTCGGTCGAGCAGGCCCAGGCGAACTGGCAGGTCTCCGTCGCCGAGGGCGACGGGGCGGTGGCCGTCTCGCTGGGGGTGGCGCTCGGCGTCTCGGTGGGCGTCTCGCTCGGTGTGATGTTGACGGTCGGCGTCGGGGAGGGAGCTCCCGCTTCGTCGGCGACCTCGCCGACCTTGGTGGCCTCCGGGAAGCCGGGGTCGCTCTTGCCCTTCAGCGCGGACTTCATGTACTCGGTCCACACCGAGGTCGGGATGTCACCACCGTGGATGGACTCCACGCCGGCGGTGCCGTTCATGGAGAGCAGCTCGGCGTCCTTCGGGTTCTCACGGAACATCGCCACCGACGTGGCCAGCTGCCGGGTGTAGCCGACGAACCAGGCGGACTTGTTGCTGTCGGTGGTACCGGTCTTGCCCGCCGCCGTACGGCCCAGGGCCTTGGCGTTGGTACCCGTACCGTTCTGGATGACGTTCTCCAGCGTGTCCGTGACGTTGTTCGCGATGTTCTCGGGGATCGCGTCGGTCACCTTCGGCTTGCTGAAGCCGGGCAGGTCCTGTCCGTCCTGCTTGACCTCGGTCACCGAGTACGGGTCCGCGTGCTTGCCGGAGGCGGCGAAGGTCGCGTAGGCGTCGGCCATGCGGATCGCGCTCGGTGTCGAGGTACCGAGGGCGAAGGACGGGTTGAGGGTCGCGAAGCTGCTGTCCAGAATGCCGGACCGGCTTGCCACGTCCCTCACGTGCGACATGCCGACGTCCCAGCCGAGCTGGACGAACGGCGTGTTGATCGACTGCTCCATCGCCTTGCGCAGGGTGATGTATCCCCAGCGATAGTTGCTCTCGTTGTTCTGGAAGAACGTCGAGCCGTCCTTGTTCAGGACGGCGGTGCCGTCCTCGTTCATGACCTTGAGATGGTCGTTGCCGTTGTACTTGCTCAGCGGCGACACCCCGACACCGTCGGTCTTGTACGTGCCGTACTGCATGGCGGCGGCCAGGACGAACGGCTTCCACGTCGAACCGACAGGGACGCCGGAGGTGTCGGCGTTGTTGGTGAAGTGGTTGTTCTCGTAGCCCGCACCGCCGTACAGGGCGACGATCGCGCCGTCGTTGGGCACCACCGAGGCGGCGCCGAACTGGACGTACTTGTCCTTGTCCCGGTTCTTCGGATCCAGACGCGCCTTCTGGACCTTCTCCACGGCCGCGCTCAGCGCGTTGACCTTGTCCTTCTGGAACGTCGTGTAGATCTGGAAGCCGCCCTGGTCGAACTGTGCCTCCGTGATGTTGGAGTGTGCCAGGACGTACTTCTTGGCCGTGTCGGCGAGATAGCTGATCTGGCCCGTCATGCCCTTGATCGCCTTGCGGCCCTGGGGCATCGGGTACTTCTTGATGGCTTCCTGGTACTGGGCGTCGGTGAGCCGCTGGTCCTTGTGCATCTCTTCGAGGATCCAGGCCCAGCGGTCGTGCGAGCGCTGGTAGTTGGCCTTCTGGCTGGCCGCGGCGTCGATGTCCGGGTTCCCCGCGGGGTCGTAGTACGTAGCGCCCTTGAGCAGAGCCGCGAGGACCGCGCACTGGCTCGGGCTGAGGTCCTTCGCGTCCACGCCGTAGTAGGTCTGGGCGGCGGCCTGGATGCCGTAAGCGCCACGGCCGAAGTACGAGGTGTTCAGGTAGCCCTGGAGAATCTGCTGCTTGGAGAGCTTCGTGCCCACCTTGATGGAGATGAACATCTCCTTGAACTTCCGCGAGAGCGTCTGGTCCTGGCTGAGGTAGGTGTTCTTGACGAACTGCTGGGTGATCGTCGAACCACCCTGCGTCTCGCCACCCCGGGCCATGTTGACCAGGGCGCGGGCGATACCCATGGGGTCGACGCCCGAGTCCGAGTAGAAGCTCTTGTTCTCCGCCGAGATCACCGCGCTCTGCATGGCCTCGGGGATCTGGTCGATGGTGACGTTCTGCCGGTTCGCGCCCGTGCCCGTGGCCACCATCTGATCGCCGTTGGACCAGTAGTAGACGTTGTTCTGGGACTTGGCCGCGGTGTTCTCACTGGGGATGGTGACCATGGCGTAGCTGACGCCGACCAGCGCCACCAGGCTGCCGAAGAAGGTGATGCACAACCCGGAGACGAGCTTCCAGGACGGCACCCAGCGGCGCCAGCCGAATCTGTTCGCCCGGGGGTAGTCGATCAGGCGCTTCTTGCCGGGCGCCGTCGACGCCCGGCCTCTGCCGCGCCCCGGCCCGGCAGGACCACCCGGACCACGACCATTGTCAGCCGCTCTGCGGCGGCTGTTTCCCGTGCTTCTCTGCGCCGCCCGGCGTGCCTCGGCACGGCTGCCGTACGGACGCTCCTCACCTCCCGAGCCCGTGTCCGACCCATAGGAACTGGACCCATAGGAGTCGGAAAGAGACCCGGTGGTGCCTCTCGGTGCCGCACGGCGGCCGGAGAACGGTTCGGACTGGCCGCGTCGGGCCGCGGCACGTCCGCCTCCCTGCGGCGGCGGCGGTTTGCGACGGTGCTCGCTCATCGAACGATTACTCCTCGGGCAGGCGCACCCGTGGGCGCCTGGAACGGCGGCTGATTTCCGGTCCCCCCGACATACGGATGTGGTCGGTCCTGCATTCACCCGTACGGCACCGGGGACGCGGACGCTCCCCAGGCGTCACTTGGTTCCCGGCGGTGTGCATGCCGCACAGACTACGCACCGCCAAAACCCGCCGAGCCCCGAAGTTCACCCCAAATCAGGCAACTTACCTACTACGAATCGGTGATGTGATCCCGTTCACCGTCACTCCTCTTGTCCCACGAGAGAGGCCGATCTATCGTCATGATGTATCGAGTCGATACATCAGAGCGAGATACGCGAAGCCACGGACGAGGGGAGGCGACGATGAGCCGGCGCTCCGGCATCCTTGAGTTCGCCGTTCTCGGCCTGCTCCGCGAGTCCCCGATGCACGGCTATGAGCTGCGGAAACGCCTCAACACGTCGCTGGGCGTCTTCCGTGCGTTCAGCTACGGGACGCTCTACCCCTGCCTCAAGACGCTGGTCGCCAACGGCTGGTTGATCGAGGAGCCGGGGAACACCGCCGAGGACGCTCTCGCCACGCCGCTCGCCGGCCGCCGCGCGAAAATCGTCTACCGGTTGACGGCCGAGGGTAAGGAGCACTTCGAGGAGCTCCTGTCCCAGACCGGCCCCGACGCGTACGAGGACGAGCACTTCGCGGCGCGGTTCGCCTTCTTCGGACAGACCTCGCGCGATGTGCGCATGCGCGTGCTGGAGGGCCGCCGCAGCCGGCTGGAGGAACGCCTGGAGAAGATGCGCGCCTCGCTGACGCGCACCAGGGAACGCCTCGACGATTACACGCTTGAGCTCCAGCGCCACGGGATGGAGTCCGTGGAGCGCGAAGTGCGCTGGCTGAACGAGCTCATCGAGAGCGAGCGGGCCGGACGGGACCTGAAGGGTCCCGCTTCCGGGGGGTCCGCTCAGCAGAACACCACCAATGGAGCGCCGGGCGTCCTGCCCCGGTCCGGGGATTCCCTCGGACCGGATACGTCCGACGACACCGCCACGTGAGTCCCGTTCGGGGCCTCACTCGTACACACAGGGAGCAACCGGAATGGGTTCGGTTCGCGTAGCCGTCGTCGGCGTGGGCAACTGCGCCGCGTCGCTGGTGCAGGGAGTCGAGTACTACAAGGACGCCGATCCGGCGTCCAAGGTCCCCGGCCTGATGCACGTGCAGTTCGGCGAGTACCACGTCAAGGACATCGAGTTCGTCGCCGCGTTCGACGTGGACGCCAAGAAGGTCGGCCTCGACCTGGCTGACGCCATCGGCGCCTCCGAGAACAACACCATCAAGATCTGCGACGTCCCCCACACCGGCCTGACCGTCCAGCGCGGCCACACCCTCGACGGTCTCGGTAAGTACTACCGCCAGACCATCGAGGAGTCCGAGGCCGAGCCGGTCGACGTCGTCCAGATCCTCAAGGACAAGCAGGTCGACGTCCTGGTCTGCTACCTGCCTGTCGGCTCCGAGGACGCGGCGAAGTTCTACGCCCAGTGCGCCATCGACGCCAAGGTCGCCTTCGTCAATGCCCTCCCGGTCTTCATCGCCGGCACCAAGGAATGGGCGGACAAGTTCACCGAGGCCGGTGTCCCGATCGTCGGTGACGACATCAAGTCGCAGGTCGGCGCCACCATCACGCACCGCGTCATGGCGAAGCTGTTCGAGGACCGCGGCGTCATCCTGGACCGCACGATGCAGCTGAACGTCGGCGGCAACATGGACTTCAAGAACATGCTGGAGCGCGAGCGCCTGGAGTCCAAGAAGATCTCCAAGACCCAGGCGGTGACCTCCCAGATCCCCGACCGGGACCTCGGCGAGAAGAACGTCCACATCGGCCCGTCCGACTACGTCGCCTGGCTCGACGACCGCAAGTGGGCGTATGTCCGCCTGGAAGGCCGCGCCTTCGGTGATGTCCCGCTGAACCTGGAGTACAAGCTCGAGGTCTGGGACTCCCCGAACTCCGCCGGTGTCATCATCGACGCCCTGCGCGCCGCGAAGATCGCCAAGGACCGCGGCATCGGCGGCCCGATCCTCTCGGCGTCCAGCTACTTCATGAAGTCCCCGCCGGTCCAGTACTTCGACGACGAGGCCCGCGAGAACGTGGAGAAGTTCATCCGCGGCGACGTCGAGCGCTGACCCGGCACCCCGCCGGACACTGAAGCTCCAGCCGCTCAAGCTCGCAAAAAAACGCTCCTGCCAGGGCTCAAAGGGTCCCCGGGTCATCCGATCCGGGGACCCTTCTCCTGTGCGCGGCCCCATATGTGAGGCTGTGGCCCATGCCCGTCGTCCGCGACCTGCGTGTCCTGCTGCGCCTGCGGAACTTCCGCCGCCTGCTCGTCATACGTCTGCTCTCCCAGGGGGCCGACGGCGTCTACCAGATAGCCCTCGCCGCCTACGTCGTCTTCTCCCCGGAGAAGCAGACCTCGCCGGCCGCTATCGCCTCAGCCATGGCCGTCCTGCTCCTCCCGTACTCCCTCGTGGGTCCGTTCGCCGGTGTCCTGCTGGATCGCTGGCGCCGACGCCAGGTCTTCCTCCACGGCAATCTGCTGCGCGCGCTGCTGGCCGCGGCCACCGCTGTTCTCATGGTCAGCCACGTCGCCGACTGGCTCTTCTACGCCTCCGCCCTGTGTGTCACGGCGGTCAACCGCTTCGTCCTCTCCGGTCTCTCCGCCGCACTGCCCCGGGTGGTCGACGAGGACCGCCTGGTGCTCGCCAACTCGCTCTCTCCGACGGCCGGCACCCTGGCCGCTACCGCCGGAGGCGGCCTCGCCTTCGCTGTACGGCTGGTCGCCTCGGATTCCGATGCCGCGGTGGTACTGCTGGGCGCCACGTTGTACGTGTGCGCGGCCCTCGCCGCCCTGACCATGGCCCCCGACCTCCTCGGTCCGGATCGCCATCCCACTCGGCCGAGTCTCGGCATGGCCGTGATCAGCACAGCACGCGAACTGGCGGAGGCGATCCGGCACCTCGCCGCACCTCGGCGCCGCGAGGCGGCCTGGGCGCTGATGAGCATGACCGCGATGCGCTTCTGCTATGGCGCGCTGCTTGTCCTGGTACTGATGCTGTGCCGGTATGCCCTCGCCTCCGACCCTGCCGAGGGACTCGGACTGCTGGGTCTGGCCTTAGGGGTCTCCGGCGCGGGCTTCTTCGCCGCCGCCGTGGTGACGCCGTGGACCGCTGGGCGTTTCGGCCCAGGCCGCTGGATCGCCGTGTGCGCCACGTCCGCCGCGGTGCTGGAGCCCGTTCTGGGGCTGGCGTTCACGACCGTGCCCATGCTCCTGGCAGCCTTCATCCTGGGACTCATCACCCAGGGCGCGAAGATCGCCACGGACACCATCGTGCAGTCATCCGTCGATGACGCGTTCCGCGGCCGGATCTTCTCCGTATACGACGTCCTGTTCAACATCGCCTTTGTCGGGGCCGCCGCCGTCGCCGCGCTGATGCTCCCGCCGGACGGCCGCTCCGCGACTCTCGTGATCACGGTCGCCTTGGTCTACGCAGTGGTCGCCGGCGCCATGACCCGCTTTGAGCGTGTGGAGCGACTACAGCGCCATCGCGCAACGCCGTGCAGCGACTAAGGGAGAAGGGCGATGTTTCACGTGAAACATCGCCCCATGCCGGATCACCGGCGGGTCACGTTTCACGTGAAACATGACCCGCTCCACACTTTCAGCTCTGCTCGGCCCACCACTCCTTGAGCGCGGCCACCGCGGCGTCGTGTTCCATCGGCCCGTTCTCCAGCCGCAGCTCCAGCAGGTGCTTGTAGGCCTTACCGACCTCCGGGCCCGGGCGGATACCAAGAATCTCCATGATCTGGTTGCCGTCGAGGTCCGGACGGATCGCGTCGAGCTCCTCCCGCTCGTGCAGTTCGGCGATGCGCTCCTCCAGGCCGTCGTAGGCACGGGAGAGCGCCGCGGCCTTCCGCTTGTTGCGGGTGGTGCAGTCGGACCGGGTCAGCTTGTGCAGTCGCTCCAGCAGCGGGCCCGCGTCCCGCACATAGCGGCGGACCGCCGAGTCCGTCCACTCCCCAGTGCCGTAGCCGTGGAAGCGCAGATGAAGCTCGACCAGCTGGGAGACGTCCTTCACCAGCTCGTTGGAGTACTTCAACGCCGTCATGCGCTTCTTGGTCATCTTCGCTCCCACCACCTCGTGGTGGTGGAACGAGACCCGGCCGTCGCTCTCGAAGCGGCGAGTGCGCGGCTTGCCGATGTCGTGCAGCAGTGCGGCCAGACGGAGGGTGAGGTCGGGACCGGTCTCCTCAAGGGCCATGGCCTGTTCCAGGACGATCAGCGTGTGGTCGTAGACATCCTTGTGCCGGTGGTGTTCGTCGTTCTCCAGGCGCAGTGCGGGCAGCTCGGGCAGGACATGGCCGGCGAGGCCGGTGTCGACGAGCAGAGTCAGCCCTTTACGGGGGTGGGCCGAGAGGATCAGCTTGTTCAGTTCGTCCCGGATCCGCTCAGCCGAGACGATCTCCAGACGTCCGGCCATGTCCTTCATCGCCGCGACGACCTCGGGAGCCACCTCGAAGTCGAGCTGCGCGGCGAAGCGGGCGGCCCGCATCATCCGCAGCGGGTCGTCCGAGAAGGAGTCCTCAGGCGTCCCGGGGGTACGGAGCACTCGCCGCGCCAGGTCTTCGAGACCGCCGTGCGGGTCGATGAACTCCTTCTCCGGCAACGCGACCGCCATCGCGTTGACCGTGAAGTCACGGCGGACGAGGTCCTCCTCGATCGACTCTCCGTACGACACCTCAGGCTTGCGCGAAGTGCGGTCGTAGGCCTCGGACCGATAGGTGGTCACCTCGATCTGAAAATGCCTGACGCCGTCTCCGACCCTGGCCTCCTTCTGCACGCCGACGGTGCCGAAGGCGATCCCGACTTCCCAGACGGCGTCCGCCCAAGGCCGGACGATCTTCAGGACGTCCTCGGGGCGGGCGTCGGTCGTGAAGTCCAGGTCGTTGCCGAGCCGGCCCAGCAGCGCATCCCGCACCGAGCCGCCGACCAGGGCAAGCGAGAACCCGGCCTCCTGGAATCGACGGGCGAGGTCATCGGCGACGGGCGCCACCCGCAGCAGTTCGCTCACCGCGCGCTGCTGCGCCTGGCTCAGGGCAGAGGGAGTGTCTTCATTGGCGTTCGGCACAACAGAACAGGGTACGTGCCCCCGACGGTCCGAAGCGCCGCGATATTCCGGCGGTGCCCCCGGCGGGGGCCTCCACGGAGAGCGTGGGACATCTCACTCCGTACCCTCTGCAAGCGGATCGTTCGCTGCTTAACGCAGTCTCCAGGAGATACTGGGATACAGGGGACGGTCCGATGTGCGCTACCGATCTTGTGAAGCGGACCGCGGCACTTCCGTTCAGCGCACCTCGTTACCATGCGTGGACGCACATTCCGACGACCACTGACGACGACGAGGGACGGACGAGCGCGTGGCCGAGGCGGCAGACTTCCAGGGGACGCCCTCACCTGCCCGCCGCTGGCTGCGGCGCACCGGGGCACTGCTCGCGGGCGCGCCCCTGCTGGCCGGGATGGTGCAGCTGACCGCTGCGGCACCGGCTCAGGCGGCCGGCTCGAACACCGTGGCCGTCGCCCTCGACTCCCTGAGTCCCAGCGCCCCCGGTGACGGGGACACGCTGACGGTCTCCGGCACGGTGACCAACAACGGCAAGCAGGCCGTCACCGACGCTCACGTGGACCTGCGGGTGGGCGCCCTGCTCAGCACGCGGTCCGAGATCGACACGGCCGCCCGGCACTCCGACGACCTCCAGGCGAGCCTGGGCACCGAGGTGGGCGACAAGTACACCGAGGACTTCGCCTCGCTCACCCCGGGAGTCGCCGAGCATTTCACCATCTCCGTGCCGGTCGACAAACTCGACCTCGGCCAGGACGGCGTGTACCAGTTCGGTGTCTCGCTGTCCGGCAAGACGTCCACGCAGCAGTGGGACCAGGTCCTCGGCATCCAGCGGACCTTCCTGCCATGGCAGTCCTCCGAGGCCGACACAAAGACGAAGACGACGTATCTGTGGCCGCTGATCTCCACTGTCCATGTGACGGCGAAGACCGGTGCGGGCGAGTTGCAGACCCCCGTTTTCGAGAACGACGCCCTCGCCGACGAGATCTCGCCCGGCGGCCGCCTGGCCCAGATGGTGGCGCTCGGCAAGGACCTGGACGTCACCTGGGTGATCGACCCGGATCTGCTGGCCTCCGTGGACGCGATGACCGGCAACTACCGGATCCAGGGCACTGACGGCACGACCACGGTGGGCACCCATCAGGCGGTCGCCAAGCAGTTCCTGGCCGATCTGCAGGACGCGGTGGCGGACAAGGAAGTGGTGGCTCTCCCCTTCGCCGACCCGGACCTGGCCTCCCTCGCCCACAACGGCACCAGCGTGACCGGCTCGCTGAGCCACCTCAAGGACGCCACCGACGTCGCCACCACCACGGTGGAGACCGTGCTCCATGTCACACCGAGCACTGATTTCGCGTGGCCCGTGGACGGCGCCGTCGACCCCTCGATCATCAAGGTCGCCACGTCGGCGGGTGCCGACAAGGTGATCGCCCGCAGCGACAGCCTCCAGGAGACCGGCGGGCTGAGCTACACGCCTTCGGCGGCGCGCCCGATCGGCGGCGGCACGACGGCCGTGGTCGCCGACGCACGGATGTCCACGGCCTTCGAGGGCGACCTGACCCACGCCGACGCGGCCACTCTCGCCGTGCAGCAGTTCCTCGCCCAGAGCCTGGAGCTGAACGCCCAGACGGACAAACAACGCAGCATCGTCGTCGCGCCGCAGCGGATGCCGTCGGCCAGCCAGGCCCAGGCGATGGCGGTGGCGATCACGACCCTGCAGGACAGCAACTGGTCGCAGTCCCAGGACCTCGCGGCAGCCGCCAAGGCCAAGCCCGACCCCGGCGCGACCACGAGGATCCCCTCGTCTGCCGCGTACCCGTCCTCACTGCGCAAGCAGGAGCTGCCCCGGACGGCCTTCGAGCAGATCGCCCGCACCCAGGACAAGCTCGACAACTTCCAGGTCATCCTCACCGACGAGTCCCGCGTGGTGACCCCCTTCGGGCGGGCCATAAACCGTGAGATGTCCACGTCGTGGCGGGGCCACGGCAGTGAGACGGACAGCTTCCGCACGAGCGTGGAGTCCTGGCTCGACGACCTCATCGGCCAGGTCAAGCTGATCGACAAGTCCGAGACCAAGCTCTCCGGCCGCAGTGCCACCATCCCGGTCACCGTCCAGAACAACCTGGTCCAAGGCGTCGACCACCTCGTCCTGCGGCTCACCTCGACCATGCCGACCCGGCTGGAGATCGGCGGCAAGCCCTACTACGAGCAGCCTGTCGAGGTCTCCGGCGGCCACAGCCAGTCCGTGAAGTTCTCCACCTCGGCCAATGCCAACGGCCGGGTGGAGGTCACCGCCCAGCTGTACACCGAGGACGGCCAGGAGTACGGCGCGCCTGTCAGGTTCGACGTGAAGGTCACCGAGGTCACACCGACGGTGATGCTGGTCATCGGCGGCGGTGTGCTGCTGCTGGTGCTCGCCGGCTTCCGGATGTACACCCAGCGCAAGCGGGCGGCCGCCCGGCGGGCCGAGGAGGACGACGGCCCCGACGAGACGGACGAGGAGACCCCGGACGCTCCCGGCAGCCCCGAGGCTCCGGACGCCGCCGAGACGCCTGCGGACCCCGAGAAGCCCGGTGCCCAGGAGACTCCCCGCGCTCAGGAGAGCAACAGCTCAGAGGGTGCCGACGGGCCGGGGAACCCCACTGCCCATGAGGGTCGTCTCCCGAAGGAGTCCGTCGCCCGGTCCCGGGCAGACGACCCGGAGCAGCCGAGTGACCCGACACCGGACACCCCTTCGGAAAACGCCGACCCGTCCGAGACGGGTGAGAGAGTGGACCGTTGAGCGATGTCGTGGCCGGTGGGCCCGGGACGATGAGGTGGGGTAACCATGAACGCGCCGTACGACGGTGAACACGGCCAGGGCGCGGCCGGTTCGGGCTACCCCGAGCCGCCGCCGGAGCCCGGCCAGGTCCCGCCGCAGCACGCGGCTGACATGTACCTCCAGGACGCTTACGACCAGGACCCCTACCGGGCGCGGGACCTCTCCGCCCAGGACCCGGTCGCCGAGGCGCTCTACGACCGTGCCGCTCACCCTCCGCCGGCTCCGGGCAGCTATCCGCAGCAGCCGCTGTACGGTCAGCCCGCACAGTCTCCGTACGCTCCCGACCCGAACGTGTGGGCCCAGACTCCGGCGCCGGAGCCTGACGGTCCGAGCCAGTACCTGCCCTACGGCGACGACCCACGCACGACCCAGTTCGTGGGCGTCGACGACCTGGTCTCGTACTCCGGTGAAGAGCGTCACGAGCCGGACGCCTTCGCGCACCTTTTCCGGGACCAGCAGCAGAGCGGCTTCCGTGACCAGCAGCAGAGCGGTTACCGGGATCCGCAGCAAGGCGGTGAGCGGCTGCCTGCCGAGCCTCCGGCGGTGCCGGGTCCGACGGCAGCCCCCGGAGGGCAGATGCCCCACCAGGCCCCGCCGGCTCCGGCCGCCGCAGCCGACCAGACGCTGAACCTCGGTGCCGTCCCCGCCGCGGCCCCGGCGCCCGTCCCCGTCAAGAAGGGCGGCAAGGCCGGAGGCCTGCTCAAGTCGAGCGCCGTGATGGCGGCGGGCACGATGGTCTCCCGGCTCACCGGCTTCGTCCGTTCCGCGCTGATCGTCTCCGCGCTCGGTGTCGGTCTGCTCGGTGACACCTTCCAGGTCGCCTACCAGCTGCCGACGATGATCTACATCCTGACCGTCGGCGGCGGTCTCAACTCGGTCTTCGTGCCGCAGCTGGTGCGGGCCATGAAGGAGGACGAGGACGGCGGCGAGGCCTTCGCCAACCGCCTGCTGACCCTCGTCATGGTGGCGCTGGGTCTGCTCACGGCCGCCACTATCGCGGCCGCGCCCTTCCTGATCCGCTTGCTGTCCGATTCGGTCGCCAGCGACCCGGCGGCCAACGAGGTCGGCATCACCTTCGTGCGCTACTTCCTGCCCTCGATCTTCTTCATGGGCATCCACGTGGTGATGGGCCAGATCCTCAACGCACGGGGCAAGTTCGGCGCGATGATGTGGACCCCCGTCCTCAACAACATCGTCATCATCGTCACCCTCGGCCTGTTCATCTGGGTCTACGGCACCGCCGCGCACTCCGGCATGAAGGTCACGACCATTCCGCCGGAGGGCCAGCGGCTGCTCGGCCTCGGCGTGCTGCTCGGCCTCGTGGTCCAGGCTCTGGCGATGATCCCCTACCTGCGCGAGACCGGGTTCCGGCTGCGGCTGCGCTTCGACTGGCGGGGCCATGGCCTCGGCAAAGCCGCCACGCTCGCCAAGTGGACCGTGCTGTTCGTCCTCGCCAACCAGGCGGGCGCGCTCGTCGTCTCCCAGCTGTCGACCTCGGCCGGTAAGCACTCCCCGGTCGACGGCACCGGCTTCACCGCCTACGCCAACGCCCAGCTGATCTGGGGTCTGCCGCAGGCCATCATCACGGTCTCCCTGATGGCGGCCCTGCTGCCCCGGATCGCCCGCTCCGCCGCCGAGAACGACACGGGCGCCGTCCGCGACGACATCTCCCAGGGCCTGCGGACGACCGCCGTCGCGATCGTCCCCATCTCCTTCGGCTTCCTGGCCCTCGGCATCCCGATGTGCACCCTGATCTTCGGCTCCGCCGGCATCAGCCAGTCCACCAACATGGGGTTCATGCTGATGGCCTTCGCCCTCGGCCTGATCCCCTACTCGGTGCAGTACGTCGTCCTGCGTGCCTTCTACGCCTACGAAGACACCCGCACTCCCTTCTACAACACGGTCATCGTCGCGGCGGTCAACGCGGGCGCCTCGCTCGCCTGTTACCTGCTGCTCCCGGCCCGCTGGGCGGTGGCCGGCATGGCCGCCTCGTACGGTCTCGCCTACGCCATCGGCGTCGGGGTCGCCTGGCGGCGGCTGCGCAAGCGGCTCGGCGGCGACCTGGACGGCTCCAGGGTCACCCGCACCTATGCAAGGCTCTGCATCGCCTCCGTCCCGGCGGCAACGCTCGCTGGTGCGGCCTGCTACGGCATCGGCCACACTCTGGGGCAGGGTGTGATCGGTTCCTTCGCCGCACTGCTGATCGGTGGAGCCGTACTGCTCGGCGTCTTCTACGTCGCCGCGCGCCGCATGCGCATCGAGGAGCTCAACTCCCTCGTGGGTATGGTGCGCGGGCGGCTGGGGCGCTGAAGCAGGGGTAAGCGCACAACCATCGTTCACCGCCGCGTGTCGTGCATGGCGGGGGACTGTGGGCACAATTGGTTTCGGCGTCGGACAGCGTGCAACGGATGGGGAGGCAGGGACGACGGTGGCGGAACGGAGCACGGCTGCCGTCGACGTGGCAGACAACAGCGGTGACAAGCCGCTGACCGCCAAGGCGGTCCAGTCCACGGCCGACGGGGTGGCCCAGAACCCGGAGCGGGACACGGACAGCGACCAGGCACAGGGAAGCGGCACAGACGCGGGTGCGGAGAAGAAGGCCTCACCCCCAGAACTGCACAGCGGACACAAGCTGGCCAGACGCTACCGCCTTGAGGAGTGCGTCACCCGTCTGGACGGATTCAGCAGTTGGCGTGCTGTGGACGAGAAACTCCGGCGTGCCGTCGGCGTCCACATCCTGCCGGCTGATCACCCGCGAACCCGTGCCGTGCTGGCTGCCGCCCGCTCGGCGGCGCTGCTCGGCGACCCGAGGTTCGTGCAGGTCCTGGACGCTGTCGAGGAGAACGACCTCGTCTACGTGGTGCACGAGTGGCTCCCGGACGCCACGGAGCTGACCGCGCTGCTCGCGGCCGGACCGCTGGAGCCGCACGACGCCTACCAGATGGTCAGTCAGATCGCCTCCGCCATGGCGGCCGCGCACCGCGAGGGACTGGCTCATCTCCGCCTCAACCCGAACGCCGTGCTGCGCACCTCCACCGGCCAGTGGCGTATCCGCGGCCTCGCGGTGAACGCGGCGCTGCGCGGCATCAGTTCGGACACACCGCAGCGCACCGACACCGAGGCCATCGGCGCACTGCTGTACGCGGCGCTGACTCAGCGCTGGCCGTACGAAAGCGATGCCTACGGCCTGGCCGGGCTGCCCAAGGACGTCGGTCTGATCGCCCCCGACCAGGTGCGGGCCGGAGTCCACCGCGGCCTGTCCGAGCTCGCCATGCGGGCTCTGGTCAACGACGGTGCGACCGCCTCCCGTCACGAGTCCGCGTGCACCACACCGGAGGAACTCGTCAAGGCGATCGGCGAGATGCCCCGCATCCGTCCGCCGGAGCCGGCGTTCACGGCACCGCCCGACTACCAGCGCACCACGTACCAGCAGGGCACGTACGGCCGCCCCACGCCTCCTGGCGTGACGCAGCCCATCCAGGCCCCGCCGTCCCCGCTCCAGAGCCGTACCGGCAAGGCGCTGAAGTGGGCCGTCTCGGCCCTCCTCATCGCCGCGCTGGGACTCGGGAGCTGGCAGCTCGCGGATGCCCTGATGGAACAGAGTGACAAGTCGGGCGACACCACCAACACCCAGACGTCGGACGACGGCGACAAGAACAACGCCAGCCCGTCGCCCGCTGCCGCGATAAAGATCCAGAACGCGCAGGAGTACGTCGCCGACGGCAGGGCGCAGCACCCGAACGACGTCCAGAAGACGTACGACGGCAGCACCTCGACGTACTGGAGGACCAACACCTTCCTGAGCGGCCCCAAGCTGGCGCCGTACAAGCCGGGCGTGGGGATCGTCTACGACCTGGGCTCCCCCAGGGAACTCGCCACGGGAACCATCTCCTTTCGCTACTCTGGCGATCACACGACGGTCGAGCTGTACGCCGCCGACTCGCTGGACCCGGGGCCGATCAGCTCGATGACGAAGCTCGGCAGTGTCACCACCGCCGGCAACACCGCCGCGGTGAAGGTCAGCAAGAAGGTGAAGAGCCAGTACGTGCTCGTGTGGATCACCGCCGTACCGAATTCGGGTGCGGACCCCGCTGCGTACGCACAAGCCGGCTACAAGCAGGCCGTCACCGAAGTGAAGTTCACTGGCTGACGTCTCACCGGCGGCACCGAAGGCGGAGGGGGCAGATGGCGGAGGGCGCCGGATACGGCGGAGTGAGCGACCAGGATCTGCTCGCCCGCCACGTGGAAGGCGACCCCGAAGCCTTCGGTGAGATCGTGCGCCGGCACCGGGACCGGCTCTGGGCGGTCGCCCTGCGGACCCTGGGGGACCGCGAGGAGGCCGCTGACGCCGTCCAGGACGCCCTGGTCTCCGCCTACAGGGCCGCCCACACCTTCCGGGGCCAGTCGGCCGTCACAACGTGGCTGCACCGGATCACGGTGAACGCCTGCCTCGACCGGGCCCGCAAGGCTGCCTCCCGCAAGACCGCCCCCGTCGATGACACGGAGCGGCTGGAGCTGCTGCTGGAGCCGCATGAATCGGCCTCCGCTCCGGCCGAGCGGCACGATCTGCACCGCCAGCTCCTGGAAGCCCTCGGCACTCTGCCCCACGATCAGCGGGCCGCCCTCGTCCTGGTCGACATGCAGGGCTACCCGGTCGCCGAGGCGGCCCGGATCCTGGATGTGCCCACGGGGACGGTGAAAAGCCGCTGCGCTCGCGGCAGAGCCAGACTCCTGCCGTTGCTCACCCATCTGCGGCCGGATAGCACCGGTGACGAAAAGGATCCGGACCCGGCACGGAACCGGGCGGAGGGGACATCCGTCCCACCCGCAGCGAGGCCTCAGGACAGGGGCCCGCACGACACCGGGCCGAGTGATTCAGCCGCAGTGAAGGGCGGAGGTGGGCGAGCGTGACGTCGATGACAGACACGAACGGGCACCCGGACGTCGCGGAGATCTCCGATCTCACCGAAGGCCTGCTCCCACCGGCCCGGACCGCGGAACTGCGACGGCATCTGGACGCGTGCGAACTCTGCGCCGATGTCCACACCTCGCTGGAGGAGATCCGCGGCCTGCTCAGCACGGTGCCAGGCCCTGTGGGTATGCCTGCCGACGTCGCGGGCCGGATCGATGCGGCCCTCACCGCCGAGGCTCAGCTGAACACCACAGCTCAGCTGAACACCCCGGCACCTGAGGCGCATGTTTCACGTGAAACATCGCCCAGCCCTTCCGCTCCGGAGGATCGCCCCGCCGGGCGACCGACTGCCTCGACCGGTCCCGGACGCAAGGGCCGTGGACGTGGCCGACGCCGCCGCACCGTCGTCCTGGGTACGGTCTTCACCGCAGCCGTCCTGGGTGCTGGTTCGTTCTTCCTCCATGCGCTCGGGGGCGACGGAACGACGACCGCGCAAGGCAAGCCGACAAGCTCTTCCGGGACCTTCTCCAAGAGCTCCCTGCAGAGCCAGGTGAAAGATCTCCTCGCTCCGAAGAAGATCATGCAGCGAGGCTCTCAGAAGCCCTTCGGCATCGAATCACAGTCCTCAGCAGGCGGCTCCGCGGAAACCCCGTACACCACGCGGATCCAGCCCTCAGTGTCGGTACCGACGTGTGTCCGCATGGGCATCAGCCAGAACGGCGATGTTATCGGCGCGAAGGACGGGACCTACGAGGGGAAGAGTGCCTTCCTGGTCGTTCTCCCCGATGCCACCGACGCCTCCCGGGTGACGGCCTTCGTCGTCGACGCGACCTGTGAGGGCAAGACCTCCGCGTCTCCCGGAAAGGTCCTGCTGACGGAGTCCCTGGCCCGTCCCTGAGCGGTCCTTCTCTGAGCGCCCTCCGACACGGCTTCCGGACAGCGGCGCATCTCTTGCCCCGGCAGGGAATCCGTACGGGAGGCACGCCCGTGTGCCCGGACACACCGGGAATGCGCGCCCCTTAGGATCCGTTGGGTGGGGTGAGGGCTTCTGACGGGAGCCCCCACCGGTCGAATGACGTAGACCAGAGACGAGGAATCAAGCCGTGAGCGACGTCCGTAACGTGATCATCATCGGCTCCGGGCCCGCCGGCTACACGGCGGCGCTCTACACCGCGCGCGCGTCGCTGAAGCCCTTGGTGTTCGAGGGGGCTGTCACCGCGGGCGGCGCCCTCATGAACACCACCGAAGTGGAGAACTTCCCGGGCTTCCGGGACGGCATCATGGGCCCCGACCTCATGGACAACATGCGGGCGCAGGCCGAGCGTTTCGGCGCCGAGCTGATCCCGGACGACATCGTCTCCGTCGACCTGACCGGTGAGATCAAGACCGTCACGGACACGGCCGGTACGGTCCACAAGGCGAAGGCCGTCATCGTCACCACGGGCTCCCAGCACCGCAAGCTCGGCCTGCCGAACGAGGACGCCCTCTCCGGACGTGGCGTCTCCTGGTGTGCCACCTGTGACGGGTTCTTTTTCAAGGACCAGGACATCGCCGTGATCGGCGGCGGTGACACCGCGATGGAGGAGGCCACCTTCCTCTCCCGGTTCGCCAAGTCGGTGACGATCGTCCACCGCCGGGACACCCTGCGCGCCTCCAAGGCGATGCAGGAGCGCGCCTTCGCCGACCCGAAGATCAAGTTCGCCTGGGACAGCGAGATCGCCGAGGTCCAAGGCGAGCAGAAGCTGTCCGGTCTGAAGCTGCGCAATGTCAAGACCGGCGAGCTCTCCGACCTTCCGGTCACCGGCTTGTTCATCGCGATCGGCCACGACCCGCGTACCGAGCTCTTCAAGGGCCAGCTGGACCTCGATGAGGAGGGCTACCTCAAGGTCGACTCGCCCTCGACCCGCACCAACGTGACGGGTGTGTTCGCCGCGGGTGACGTGGTGGACCACACCTACCGCCAGGCGATCACCGCGGCCGGCACCGGCTGCTCGGCCGCTCTCGACGCCGAGCGTTTCCTCTCCGCTCTCGCGGACGAGGAGAAGGCCGAGCCCGAGAAGACCTCCGTCTGATCTTTCCCCTTCCGCCCCACCGCACGATCAAGTAAAGGAGCCCGCCGTGGCCGGCACCCTGAAGGCAGTAACCGACGCGACGTTCGACGAGGACGTCCTCAAGAGCGACAAGCCCGTCCTGGTGGACTTCTGGGCCGAGTGGTGCGGCCCGTGCCGCCAGATCGCTCCGTCGCTTGAGGCGATCGCCGCCGAGCACGGCGAGAAGATCGAGATCGTCAAGCTGAACATCGACGAGAACCCGAACACGGCGGCCAAGTACGGCGTCATGTCGATCCCGACCCTGAACGTCTACCAGGGCGGCGAGGTCGCCAAGACCATCGTGGGTGCCAAGCCGAAGGCGGCGCTGCTCCGCGACCTTGAGGACTTCATCGCTGAGTGATGTTTCACGTGAAACACGAATGGGCCAACCCCTGCGGGTTGGCCCATTCGCATGAAGGCACTCACAGCGGGCGCAACGCCGGTTCCTTCTGGACGGCTCCCAGAAGCCGGTCGAGCGCCAGCTCCACGTCTTCCTTCCAGGAGAGCGTGGACCGCAGCTCCAGCCGTAGCCGGGGGTGTGAGGGGTGCTGCCGGACGGTCTTGAAGCCCACGGCCAGCAGATGCTCGGCGGGGAGCAGACACGCAGGTTCCGTGTAGCGAGCGTCACCGAACGCCTCGATCGCCTTGAACCCCCGCCGCAGCAGATCCTTGGCCACCGTCTGCACCATCACGCGTCCGAGCCCCTGTCCCTGATAGCCAGGCATGATGAAGCCGGTCATCAGCTGCACGGCGTCCGGTGAGACCGGACTTGTGGGGAACGCCGTGGACCGAGGAACGTAGGCGGGCGGAGCGTAGAGCACAAAGCCCACCGGCACATCGTCGACGTAGACCACCCGTCCGCACGATCCCCAGTCGAGCAGCACAGCGGAGATCCAGGACTCCTTCTCCAGCGCGGATGTGCCCGCTCTCACCGCTGCTTCGCTGCTGACGGGGTCCAGTTCCCAGAAGACACACGAGCGACAGCGCTGGGGAAGGTCCTGAAGGTTGTCCAGCGTAAGCGGTACGAGCCGACGCCCCATGAAGGCTGTTCCTCGCTTCCTTCGCCCGCGGCGTCGCGAGCGGCTGTCAGAGCGCTGCGTTCCCTGAGCAGACTGCCGAGGAATCCGACGGTCGCGCCCAGTCCCAGACCCACGCTCACCAGTCCGGTGCGGCTCATCGATCGCATGGCCCCCGCCTCTCTGAGAGGTGCTGCCAGCTGCCCGGTGGATGCGCCATACCGTTCGCATCGTATCCACACAGCGATGCCACCGACACCGCCTGAAAGCAAAGAGCGGACCGTGTTCCGGTACGCACCGGACACGATCCGCTCTCGTCCGAGCGACGGTCAGTCCTCGGGATCCTCGGACGCCGATGAGTCGCCGTCGTGGAGACCCTGGTGCAGGACCGGCCCCTCGCCCGGGGCAAGCGTGCCGAGGATCCGCTCAAGGTCCTCCATCGAGGCGAACTCGACGGTGATCTTGCCCTTCTTCTGGCCCAGATCGACCTTCACCCGTGTCTCGAAGCGGTCCGAGAGTCGGGTCGCGAGATCAGTCAGCGCCGGGGAGACCCGGGCACCGGCCCGGGGGCCCTTGGCCCGCGTCGTCGTCTGGGGACGCGAACCCATGAGGGTGACGATCTCCTCGACGGCCCGCACCGACAGGCCCTCGGCGACGATCCGATGGGCCAGCCGGTCCTGCTCTTCCGAGTCGTCGACGGAGAGCAGAGCCCGCGCGTGCCCGGCCGACAGGACTCCGGCGGCCACCCGGCGCTGGACCGCCGGAGAGAGCTTCAGCAGCCGCAGCGTGTTCGAGACCTGCGGGCGGGAGCGCCCGATGCGGTCGGCCAGCTGGTCGTGCGTGCAGTTGAAGTCCTTCAGCAGCTGGTCGTAGGCGGCGGCCTCTTCCAGCGGGTTCAGCTGGGCACGGTGCAGGTTCTCCAGCAACGCGTCCAGGAGGAGCTTCTCGTCGTCCGTCGCCCGGACGATCGCCGGGATCGCCTCCAGGCCGGCTTCACGGCAGGCACGCCAGCGCCGCTCGCCCATGATGAGCTCGTAGCGGGACGGGCCCAACTGCCGCACGACGACAGGCTGGAGAAGACCGACCTCCTGGATGGAGGTGACCAACTCGTGCAGAGCATCCTCGTCGAAGACCTCACGTGGCTGCCGCGGGTTCGGCGTGATGTCGTCGAGGGGGATCTCCGCGAAGTGAGCGCCCACCGGAGGAGCGGGCGTCTCCATGCCCCCTCCGAACACCGACGGCTCCTCGGCTTCATGCGAAACGGGCGGCAGCGTCGTCACCTTGGCCGCAGCGACTCCACGGTCGGTCGTCAGCACCGGAGCCGCGGCGGGGGACGGCGTTACCGTTCCCCCCATGGCCGTCTGGGCCGGGGTCTTCTCGGTCGGGGCAGCTGGGATCAGTGCACCGAGACCACGACCCAGCCCCCTCCGTCGCTCGCTCACTGGATCCCCTCCACCATGCTCGGATTGGTCTGAGCGCCGATGTGGGCCTGCGTGGGGTCGTAGCTGACCCCGATGCCCCTCAGCGCGATTTCTCGGGCCGCCTCAAGGTAAGAGAGGGCACCGCTCGATCCAGGATCGTAGGTCAGTACCGTCTGCCCATAGCTCGGCGCCTCGGAGATGCGGACCGAGCGGGGAATGCTCGTCCGCAGCACCTCGTCGCCGAAGTGGCTACGCACCTCGTCCGCGACCTGGGAAGCGAGACGCGTCCGGCCGTCGTACATGGTGAGCAGGATGGTCGACACGTGCAGGTCGGGGTTGAGGTGCCCCCGTACCAGGTCGACGTTGCGGAGCAGCTGGCCAAGGCCTTCCAGAGCGTAGTACTCACACTGGATCGGAATGAGCACCTCGGCACCCGCGACAAGCGCGTTGACCGTCAGCAGGCCGAGCGAGGGCGGGCAGTCGATGAGGATGTAGTCCAGCGGCTGCTCGTACGCCTGGATCGCACGCTGCAGCCGACTCTCCCGAGCCACCAGGGACACCAACTCGATCTCCGCACCGGCGAGATCGATCGTGGCGGGGGCACAGAAGAGACCTTCGACGTCCACCACCGGTTGGACAACCTCGGCCAGTGGCTTGCTCTCGACCAACACGTCGTAGATGGACGGAACTTCGGCGTGATGGTCGATCCCCAGCGCAGTGGACGCATTGCCCTGTGGGTCGAGGTCGATCACCAGGACGCGGCCGCCATGCAGGGCAAGGGACGCGGCAAGGTTGACGGTGGTCGTCGTCTTGCCCACGCCGCCCTTCTGGTTGGCGACCACGATGACTCTGGTCTGCTCCGGACGTGGCAGTCCTTCGCCGGCGCGGCCCAGAGCCTCCACCGCGAGTTGGGCAGCACGACCGATGGGAGTGTCGTCCATCGGAGGCGGTGTTTCACGTGAAACATCCGCCCCCATCGACTCGGTACGGGGACCGGGGACCGGATCGGTCATCGGTCCCGCGATGTTGGCGTCGGACCGCAAGGATTCACTCTCCTCGACTTCAGGCTCGCAATGAACAGAGCCTCCCATGTCTTCGGGGTCGTGAACCAGTGAGGCCTGGTGTTCTGTGGAGAAATCCACCTCTGTGGACAACTCCGCACCCCGCAGGGAGGACGGAGTGTCACCGGTGGCCTCCTCTCCGAGAGATCCGAGAGGCTTTCGGTCGCGCGGTTCGGCCGCAGCGCGGCCCCGACTGATGATGCCGTGGAGCAGTGAGCGACGTTTCACGTGAAACACGATGACAGCGAGCGGCACCGAAAAGCCGCGACACTCCGTCGTGCTGAGGTTTGGCAGCTTGTGTGGAGTACGTCTGGTCGTCAGGACGGATCAGCGGCGCCTACGTGTCCTCCCGGTACGAGCTGCCTTCGCCTTCTTGGCCGCGAAGCGCACACCGCCCGGACTCTCCCCGACCTCCACACGGACGAGGGTGGACAGCGGATCCACCACGCCCTCACCCACATGCAGGATCGACGTGGACACCGCGCCAAGCTTGGACAGGGCGGTGGCCGCCGCCTTCAGCTCCTCCTCCGCCGTGTCACCCTTGAGGGCGAGCATCTCACCGTAGGGCCGGAGCAGCGGGATACCCCAGGTCGCGAGCCGGTCCAGCGGGGCCACCGCACGGGCCGTCACCACATGCACCGGAGGCAGCTTGCCCATGACCTCCTCGGCACGACCCCGCACCACGGTCACATGGTCCAGGCCGAGCAGTTCGACGACCTCGGTGAGGAAGTTGGTGCGTCGCAGCAGGGGCTCAAGGAGGGTGATGTTGAGGTCCTCCCTGACCAGTGCCAGCGGAATGCCCGGCAGGCCGGCTCCGGACCCTACGTCGCACACGGTCACCCCCTCCGGGACGGCTTCCGAGAGCACCGCACAGTTCAGCAGGTGCCGCTCCCACAGGCGGGGCACCTCCCGTGGGCCGATCAGACCCCGCTGCACGCCTGCCTCGGCGAGCAGCTCCGCGTAGCGGACCGCATCGGCGAAGCGCTCACCGAACACTTCCCGCGCCTGTTCGGGCGCCGGGGGGAGCTCCGCAGCCTCCGTCACGGGGACCGTCCTTCCGTACCGCGCCGGCGCTCCGCGCACCGGCCACCAGAACTACCAGGCTGACAAAGTTCGGCCCCGCCTGCTCAACAGACGGGGCCGGTGACACAAGGGGGACCGCTCAGGCGGGCAGCACGACGACGAACCGCTGCGGCTCCTCGCCCTCGGACTCGCTGCGGAGCCCGGCGGACTTGACCGCGTCGTGCACGACCTTGCGCTCGAACGGGGTCATCGGCTTGAGCTTGACGGGCTCGCCGGTGCTCTTCACCTCGGCGGCGGCCTTGGCACCCAGCTCGGAGAGCTCCGCACGCTTCTTGGCACGGTAGCCCGCGATGTCGAGCATCAGGCGACTACGGTCACCGGTCTCCCGGTGCACGGCCAGGCGGGTCAGCTCCTGGAGCGCCTCCAGCACCTCGCCGTCGCGGCCTACCAGCTTCTGCAGGTCCCGGCTGCCCGAGTCGCTGATGATCGACACGGAGGCGCGGTCGGCCTCGACATCCATGTCGATGTCGCCGTCGAGGTCGGCGATGTCCAGCAGACCTTCGAGGTAGTCCGCCGCGATCTCGCCCTCCTGCTCCAGGCGGGTCAGGGTGTCTGCACCCTCGGCAGCGGCGGAGGTGGTGCCTTCCGTCACGGGATGGGCTCCTTCTTACTTCTTGGACGGGGACTTGGGGCGCTGAGGACCGCCTTTTCGCTGACCGGACTGGGCCCTGCTGCGGCCGTTGGAGCCGCTCTTGGGGGCCTGCTGGGCAGCCGGCTTGGCGTCCTGCGGCTCGTCGGACTTCTCCAGCGAGGTGGTCGAGCCCGCCGCAGCCGACGCATCATCCGAGGCCGACGAGTCAGAAGCCGACGTGGAGTCACCGGTCGCCTTCACAGCACCGGACTGCCGCTGGGCCTTGGTCTGGCGCTTGGGCTGCTGACGCCTGGCGGCGGCGGTGGTCGTGACGCCGTCCTCCGTCTGCGTGACCGCCTGTGCCTCGCCCTTCACCACCGTGCCGTCGGCCTGGGCCACGAGGCCCGCCTTGGTCAGCGCGTTGATGAACGAGCGCTCGAACTCGTTACGGTCCCGGCCCTTGGCGACGATCGCCTTGATGATGGTCTTCTCACTGCGCCGACGGGTCTTGCCGTGGTGCGTGACGTGCTTGGTCAGACGCTCCAGGTACGCGGCCTGGGCCTTGGAGCCCGGGGTCGGGTTGTTGCGGATGACGTACATCTGCTGGCCCATGGTCCACACGTTGGTGGTCAGCCAGTAGACGAGGACACCGACCGGGAAGTTGATACCGAAGACGGCGAACATGACCGGGAAGACGTACATCAGCATCTTCTGCTGCTGCATGAAAGGCGTCTTGACCGTGGTGTCGACGTTCTTCGTCATCAGCTGGCGCTGGGTGTAGAACTGCGACGCCGACATCAGGACGATCATGATCGCGGTGACGACCCGGACGTCAGTGAGAGAGGCACCGAGCGCCGACACCTTCGCGGAGCCGTCCGTGAACTTCGCGGCGAGCGGGGCGCCGAAGATGTGCGCCTTCTGGGCACTGGCCAGCAAGGACTCGTTGATCACGCCGATGGTCTGGTTCGACGCGATGCCGTTGAGCACGTGGTACAGGGCGAAGAAGAACGGGGACTGCGCCAGGATGGGAAGGCACGAGGAGAGCGGGTTGGTACCCGACTCCTTGTACAGCTTCATCATCTCTTCGGACTGACGCTGCTTGTCGTTCTTGTAGCGCTCCTGGATCTTCTTCATCTCGGGCTGGAGCGTCTGCATGGCCCGGGTCGCCTTGATCTGCTTCACAAAGAGCGGGATCAGGCAGATACGGATCAGAATCACCAGGGACACGATGGACAAGCCCCAGGCCCAGCCCGTGTCGGGACCGAAGATCTTCCCGTACACCGAGTGGAACTGGACGATGACCCATGAGACGGGTGTCGTGATGAAGCTGAACAGGCTGGCAATCGTGTCCACTAATCATGCTCCTTGGGCATGGGACGAAGTCTCTGCGGCCGGGCTCGAAGGAAGCTCGGAGAGAGGCTTCTCCTCGGTGGCCGGTTCGGCGGCGGAGGACCCGCCCCTGCGTGCACGCCAGGCGTCACGCAGCATTTCGTGCCACCGCGGGCGCTTGCGCGGCGGGACATGATCCACACCGCCGAGCGACCACGGATTGCACCGCAGGATGCGCCAGGCCGTGAGTGCCGTGCCCTTGATCGCACCGTGCCGGTCGATGGCCGTGTAGCCGTAGTGGGAGCACGACGGGTAGTACTTGCACACCGGACCCAGCAGCGGACTGATCGTCCACTGGTACAGCTTGATCAGAGCCAGCAGCGGGTACTTCATCGCGCGCCCCCTCCCAGCAGCCGCTCGATGGCGGCGTCCAGGTCTCGGGCCAGCTGTGCATGGTCGGCGTCACCCGCTCCGGGCAGCGCTCGTACGACTACCAGGCTACCGGGGGGGAACAGGGCGACTCGCTCACGCATCAGATGGCGCAGCCTGCGCTTCACTGTGTTGCGCACAACGGCACCACCCACGGCCTTGCTCACGACGAAACCCGCACGCGTCGGGGGAGCGCTCTCCCCAGGCGCGTGCGGGTCCGTGGCACCGCTACGAAGGTGGACGACGAGGGACGGGCGGCCTGCCCGACGCCCTCGTCGTACCGCGGTCGCGAAGTCCTCGCGCCGCCTCAGCCGGTTCTCGGTGGGCAGCACGACGTCATGACCTGACCGGGATCAGGCGGACAGACGGGCGCGACCCTTGCTACGGCGAGACGCGAGAATCGCGCGGCCGGCACGGGTCCGCATACGCAGCCGGAAGCCGTGGGTCTTCGCGCGACGACGGTTGTTCGGCTGGAAGGTGCGCTTGCTCACTCGGGGGCTCCAGAAATCAAATCGGTGGTGGCGGGTGCCGTCCTGGCTGTCACCGTGCGCCCACGAGAAGCTCGCATCACGCCCGAGTGCACCGCTTCCCGATCACCTTCAGCGATCTGTGCCCATCGGAGGCAGGCGGCAGCAGCCATCGACAACTCGACCTGGTTACGGTACGCGGGGCTACGCCATTCGGTCAAACCAGCAGTGACGGAGAGACACTATCCACAGGCTGGGGACAACAACTTGAACCGCAGCCGCCACGCTGACTACCGTGACTGGACTCCGATTCGTTCCTTTATCCCCGCCCGACCTGATTTTCATCCCGACCCGTCCTCGAACCACACGTTCGTGGGACCTGTGAGAGAGCGTGCCCTGTGGCTGACGTACCTGCCGATCTTGCCGCAGTGTGGCCACGAGTACTGGAGCAGCTTCTCGGTGAGGGCCGCGGTCAGGGTGTGGAGGCGAAGGACGAACACTGGATCCGCCGCTGCCAGCCGCTCGCGCTGGTGGCCGACACCGCCCTGCTCGCGGTACCGAACGAATTTGCGAAGAACGTACTGGAGGGCCGTCTCGCACCGATCGTCAGCGAGTCCCTGAGCCGCGAGTGCGGACGGCCCATCCGGATCGCGATCACCGTGGACGAGTCCGCCGGCGAGCCCCCGGCCCCGCCGGCACCGCCCGTGCAGCAGCGGTACGAAGAGCCCGAGCTCCCGTCGTCGCGGTACGACGGGGGATACGGCCGTCACCGCGCCGACCAGCAGCTGCCCGACCCGGGCGGCCGCGACCAGCTCCCCACCGCCCGGCCCGCCTACCCCGCCGAGTACCAGCGCCCCGAACCCGGCGCCTGGCCACGCCCCGGCCAGGACGAGTACAGCTGGCAGCAGCAGCGGCTCGGCTTCCCCGAGCGCGACCCCTACGCCTCGCCCTCCCAGGAGACCTACCGCTCGGACGGTTATGGGGACTCCTACGGCCAGGAGTACCGCCCCCAGCAACCGCTGGACCGGCCGCCGTACGAGCAGCCGCGCCCGGAGTACGAACCGCCGCGCCCCGACTACGACCGGTCGGACTACGACCGCCCCGACTACGACCGGGACACCGGGCGCCGTGAGCTGCCCGAGCCCAACGGCGGTCCGGGCCCGGGGCACCGCGGCGGCCCGGTCCGGCCGGACCTGCCGAACCTCCCGAACGCGCAGGGCGCGGGCGGCGCCGGGCAGCCCGGCGGGAAGTCCGCGCCGGTCGGCGGCCCCGGTGAGCCGACCGCGCGCCTGAACCCGAAGTACCTCTTCGACACGTTCGTCATCGGCGCGTCCAACCGCTTCGCGCACGCGGCCGCGGTCGCCGTCGCCGAAGCACCCGCCAAGGCGTACAACCCGCTCTTCATCTACGGGGAGTCGGGCCTGGGCAAGACGCACCTGCTGCACGCCATCGGGCACTACGCGCGGAGCCTCTACCCGGGCACCCGCGTGCGCTACGTGAGCTCGGAGGAGTTCACCAACGAGTTCATCAACTCCATCCGCGACGGCAAGGGCGACAGCTTCCGCAAGCGCTACCGCGAGATGGACATCCTGCTCGTCGACGACATCCAGTTCCTCGCGGACAAGGAGTCGACGCAGGAGGAGTTCTTCCACACCTTCAACACGCTCCACAACGCCAACAAGCAGATCGTGCTCTCCAGCGACCGGCCGCCCAAGCAGCTGGTGACCCTGGAGGACCGGCTGCGGAACCGTTTCGAGTGGGGCCTGATCACCGACGTGCAGCCGCCGGAACTGGAGACGCGGATCGCGATCCTCCGCAAGAAGGCGGTGCAGGAGCAGTTGAACGCGCCGCCGGAGGTGCTGGAGTTCATCGCCTCCCGCATCTCGCGCAACATCCGGGAGCTGGAGGGCGCGCTGATCCGGGTGACGGCGTTCGCCTCGCTCAACCGGCAGCCGGTCGATCTCGGGCTGACCGAGATCGTGCTGAAGGACCTGATCCCCGGGGGCCAGGACGCCACGCCGGAGATCAGCGCCACGGCGATCATGGCGGCCACCGCGGACTACTTCGGGCTCACGGTCGAGGACCTGTGCGGGAGCTCGCGCGGGCGGCAGCTGGTCACGGCGCGGCAGATCGCGATGTACCTGTGCCGGGAGCTGACGGATCTGTCGCTGCCGAAGATCGGGGCGCAGTTCGGGAACCGGGACCACACGACCGTGATGCACGCCGACCGGAAGATCCGGGCGCTGATGGCGGAGCGGCGGTCGATCTACAACCAGGTGACGGAGCTGACGAACCGCATCAAGAACGGGTAGCTGTAAGGGCCTTCAGGCGCCCTCGGGAGAGATCCCGAGGGCGCCTTTTGGCGTTCTGGGCGGCTCGGGAGGGGGGCGCTGCCGGCCCGGTGGGGGCCGGTCGCGCAGTCCCCGTGCCCCCGAGGGGGCGCTCAAGCAGGGTCCGCTGTTCGATTACCGGCCGGGTTACGGGCGTCCTCCACAGATTTGCCGACTTTCTTGCGTCCACACCCTGGGGACTGTGAAGTTGTCCCGAACGTCGTCCACAGGCAGGCGGGCGAAACTGCATCAGGGCAGCTCAGGTGGCTGTGGAATGGTGGACAACGGATCTCCACAGACTGTGGACGAGCAAAAGATCCACAGGCTGTGCATGAAGTTGTCCACCGGTACCCCACAGGCTTGGGGGTGGTTGTCCCCAGCGATCCCCAGCTTCTCCACACCGCTGTCCACTGTTCGGCAACGCGACGCGCTCGCTCACCGCGTCGAGTGAAAGGCGTCACACGAAGGTGCCGGGTTGGCCTGTGGGAAAGACGGGTAAAGCTGGGGACGGCGCTGGGGAGAACTCCCCTCAGGCTGTGCACGGTGTGTGCAGAACTTTCTGTTCTCCACAGCGACCCCCAGTTGTCCACCGGTTCCGCCCACAGGGGCAGTGGACAAAATCTCGGCCCTGAGCTGGGCAAACGAGGTTATCCACGGTATCCACAGCCCCTACTACTACTGGCAACTAGAGAGAGCTCGGAATCCGTTTCGAAGAGGGCCCTGTGCACAACTCGCTCTCCGGCCTCCGACCGCGCCTCGTCACGACTTGACCCCGAGGGGCACCAGCTGTCAGTGCGGTGCGTCAGACTGGTCCCCGGTGTTCTTCCCCTCCCCGGGGCCGGCGACACCGGGACAGACGACGAAGACGCAGCAGGGCGAGAAGCCCCGGCAACAGCAGGAGGCGGGCTTACGGTGAAGATCCGGGTGGAACGCGACGTACTCGCGGAGGCAGTGGCCTGGGCGGCACGCAGCCTCCCGGCCCGTCCGCCGGCGCCGGTCCTCGCCGGCCTGCTGCTGAAGGCCGAGGACGGCCAGCTGAGCCTGTCCAGCTTCGACTACGAGGTCTCCGCGCGGGTCAGCGTCGAGACCGAGGTCGAGGAGGAGGGCACGGTCCTCGTCTCCGGCCGGCTGCTCGCCGACATCTGCCGGGCACTGCCCAACCGGCCGGTGGAGATTTCCACAGACGGTGTACGGGCCACGGTGGTCTGTGGATCGTCCCGGTTCACGCTGCACACCCTGCCGGTGGAGGAGTACCCGTCGCTGCCGCAGATGCCCAACGCGACGGGCACGGTCCCCGGCGAGGTCTTCGCCTCGGCGGTCTCCCAGGTGGCCATCGCCGCCGGGCGTGACGACACGCTGCCGGTGCTGACCGGCGTGCGGATCGAGATCGAGGGCGACACGGTCACCCTGGCCTCCACCGACCGCTACCGCTTCGCGGTCCGCGAGTTTCTGTGGAAGCCGGAGAACCCGGAGGCCTCCGCGGTCGCCCTGGTGCCCGCCAAGACGCTCCTGGACACCGCCAAGGCCCTCACGAGCGGCGACAGCGTCATCCTCGCCCTGTCCGGCTCCGGTGCCGGTGAAGGGCTCATCGGTTTCGAGGGGGCGGGCCGGCGCACCACCACGCGGCTGCTCGAAGGCGACCTGCCGAAGTACCGCACGCTGTTCCCGACCGAGTTCAACTCCGTCGCGGTGATCGAGACCGCCCCCTTCGTGGAGGCCGTCAAGCGCGTCGCCCTGGTCGCCGAGCGGAACACCCCGGTGCGGCTCAGCTTCGAGCAGGGTGTGCTGATCCTGGAGGCCGGTTCCAGCGACGACGCACAGGCTGTGGAAAGGGTCGACGCACAGCTGGACGGCGACGACATCTCGATCGCCTTCAACCCGACCTTCCTGCTGGACGGCCTCAGCGCCATCGACTCGCCGGTCGCCCAGCTGTCGTTCACGACGTCCACCAAGCCCGCGCTGCTCAGCGGCAAGCCGGCGCTGGACGCCGAGGCGGACGAGGCCTACAAGTACCTGATCATGCCGGTGCGCCTCAGCGGCTGAGTTGTCCACAGCTGTGCATGGTGCCGGGCCGTTCCCTGTGGGTACCCGGCACCGAGGCACGGTGGGTTTCCCCAGGTGAGCGGCTATGCCCACAACTGTGCGCAAAGGGCCGGGATTAGGCTCGGACGCGGGCACGTACGTGCCTGTCCTGCCACACCGCAACCTAAGGAACCAACTGATGGAGCTCGGTCTCGTCGGCCTCGGCAAGATGGGCGGCAACATGCGCGAGCGGATCCGCCGCGCGGGCCACACCGTCGTCGGATACGACCGCAACCCGGACCTCGCCGATGTCCACAGCCTGGAAGAGCTTGTGGGCAAGCTCAGCGGCCCGCGCGTGGTGTGGGTGATGGTCCCGGCCGGGGCGCCGACGCAGTCCACGATCGACGAGCTGGCCGAGCTCCTGGACCCCGGTGACGTGGTCGTGGACGGCGGCAACTCGCGCTGGACGGACGACGAGAAGCACGCCGAGGAGCTGGCCGCCAAGGGCATCGGCTTCGTCGACTGCGGGGTCTCCGGCGGTGTCTGGGGCCTGGAGAACGGCTACGCCCTCATGTACGGCGGCGACGCCGAGCACGTCGAGAAGGTCCGGCCGGTCTTCGACGCGCTCAAGCCCGAGGGCGACTTCGGTTCGGTGCACGCCGGCAAGGTCGGCGCGGGCCACTTCGCGAAGATGGTCCACAACGGCATCGAGTACGCGATGATGCAGGCCTACGCTGAGGGCTGGGAGCTGCTGGAGAAGGTCGACTCCGTCACGGACGTGCGCGAGGTCTTCCGCTCCTGGCAGGAGGGGACGGTCATCCGTTCCTGGCTGCTCGACCTCGCGGTGAACGCCCTCGACGAGGACGAGCACCTGGACCGGCTGAAGGGTTTCGCACAGGACTCCGGTGAGGGCCGGTGGACCGTGGAGGCGGCGATAGACAACGCGGTGCCGCTGCCCGCGATCACCGCCTCGCTGTTCGCGCGGTTCGCCTCCCGGCAGGAGGATTCGCCGCAGATGAAGATGATCGCCGCGCTGCGCAACCAGTTCGGCGGCCACGCCGTAACGGCGAAGTAGCACCAGGCAAGAAGAAACAGCAGGTCACGGGGAGGTCGGCGGAACACCCATGCACGTCACGCATCTGTCGCTGGCCGACTTCCGCTCCTACGTCCGGGTCGAGGTCCCGCTCGACCCGGGCGTCACGGCCTTCGTCGGCCCCAACGGCCAGGGCAAGACCAACCTCGTCGAGGCCGTCGGCTATCTCGCCACCCTCGGCAGCCACCGGGTCGCCTCCGACGCTCCCCTGGTCCGGATGGGCGCCGACCGGGCGGTCATCCGGGCCCAGGTCCGGCAGGTCGACCGGCAGCAGCTGGTCGAGCTGGAGCTCAACCCCGGCAAGTCGAACCGTGCCCGCATCAACAGGTCCTCGCAGGTCAGGCCGCGTGACGTGCTGGGCATCGTACGGACCGTGCTGTTCGCGCCCGAGGACCTCGCGCTGGTGAAGGGCGATCCCGGCGAGCGGCGCCGCTTCCTGGACGAGCTGGTCACCGCGCGGTCGCCGCGGATGGCCGGCGTGCGGTCCGACTACGAGCGGGTGCTCAAGCAGCGGAACACCCTGTTGAAGTCGGCGGCTCTGGCGCGGCGGCACGGCGGCCGCTCCATGGATCTCTCGACGCTGGACGTGTGGGACCAGCATCTCGCCCGCGCGGGGGCCGAGTTGCTCGCCCAGCGGCTCGACCTGGTCGCCGCGATCCAGCCGCTGGCGGACAAGGCGTACGAGCAGCTGGCGCCGGGCGGCGGGCCGGTCGCACTGGAGTACAGGCCGTCGGCGCCCGGTGAGGCGCACACCCGCGAGGATCTGTACCTCCAGCTGACGGCGGCCCTGGCGGACGCCCGCAAGCAGGAGATCGAGCGGGGTGTGACGCTGGTCGGTCCGCACCGCGACGACCTGGTCCTCAAGCTCGGGCAGCTTCCCGCCAAGGGGTACGCCTCGCACGGCGAGTCCTGGTCGTACGCGCTGGCGCTGCGCCTCGCGTCGTACGACCTGCTGCGGGCCGAGGGGAACGAGCCGGTGCTGGTGCTCGACGACGTGTTCGCCGAGCTGGACGCCCGGCGCCGGGAGCGGCTGGCGGAGCTGGTCGCGCCCGGGGAGCAGGTGCTGGTCACCGCCGCCGTGGACGACGACGTCCCGCACATCTTCGTGGGGACGCGGTACGCGGTGGCCGACGGGGCGGTGGAGCGCGCATGAGCACGGACGGATCCGGGCCCGCGCCCGCGGACGAGCCCTCCGGTGTCGACCTCGCGCGCGTGGCGCTCAGGGCGGCCAGGGAGGCGGCACGCGCGCGTGGGGACGCGGCGCAGCAGCGGAAGCAGGCGCGGCGCGGTGGTCTGCGTTCCGGCGCGCGGGCCGACGGGCGCGACCCCATGGCGCTGGGCTCGGCGATCAACCGGCTGATCACCGAGCGCGGCTGGGAGACGCCGGCCGCGGTCGGCGGGGTGATGGGCCGCTGGCCGGAGATCGTCGGTGCGGACCTGGCCAAGCACTGTGTGCCGCAGCGGTACGACGAGGACGAGCGGGTGCTGGTCGTGCAGTGCGACTCCACGGCGTGGGCGACCCAGCTGCGCCACCTCGCGCCCGCGCTGGTCGCGCGTCTGAACGAGGACCTGGGCCACGGCACCGTACGCCTGATCAAGGTGCTCAATCCCGGAGGACCGCCCCGGCGCTACGGTCCGCTGCGCGCCCCGGGGAGCACGGGTCCCGGGGACACCTACGGCTGATTCACGCGTGACTTACGTCACGATCGCAGCCGGGTGCGGTGCCGTTCCACGGCCGGCCCGGCTGGCCGCCGTGCGTCCGCACGCGGATGCGAATCGCGACCTGACGCCCGAGTAGCCAAGGGTTGACAGCTGGAAGCGCTGAGTGCCGCTGTGAGCCTCTTGGAGCCCCCATCCGCATATCGGGAGTCGGCACAGGCCGGTTCAGGGCGGCACATGCGGACTCAGGTACCGGCAAACCCCCATCACTGTCGGCGCTACCGGTAGACTGGGAGACAATCCCGCCCCGAACGTGGGGACCGTCCGGGAAAAGCTGAGCAACGCTGATCAAGGCTTACCAACGCAACATGCCGCAGCCGCTCCGGCAACCCGCCGACGAGCCCGGCTCGTGCTGTGCCAGAAAGGGCGCTTCGTGGCCGATTCCGGCAACCCCAACGAGAACATCCCGTCCACCGACGCCGGCGCGCACGGTGAGGCCGCTGGTTCTGGCGCAGCCTCCGCTTCGTACGACGCCAGTGCCATCACCGTGCTCGAAGGGCTGGACGCGGTCCGTAAGCGACCCGGCATGTACATCGGCTCCACCGGTGAACGTGGCCTGCACCACCTGGTGTACGAGGTTGTGGACAACTCCGTCGACGAGGCCCTTGCGGGCTACGCGGACACCATCGACGTCACGGTCCTGGCCGACGGCGGCGTGCGCGTCGTGGACAACGGCCGTGGCATCCCCGTCGGCATCGTGGCGTCCGAGGGCAAGCCGGCCGTCGAGGTCGTGCTGACCGTGCTGCACGCGGGCGGCAAGTTCGGCGGCGGCGGCTACGCCGTCTCCGGCGGTCTGCACGGTGTGGGCGTGTCCGTCGTGAACGCGCTGTCGAGCAGGGTGTCCGTCGAGATCAAGACCGACGGTCACCGCTGGACGCAGGACTACAAGCTGGGCGTTCCCACGGCTCCGCTGGCCAAGCACGAGGAGACCGGTGAGACCGGCACCTCGGTCACGTTCTGGGCCGACCCGGACATCTTCGAGACCACCGAGTACTCCTTCGAGACGCTGTCGCGGCGCTTCCAGGAGATGGCGTTCCTCAACAAGGGCCTGACGATCCGGCTCACCGACGAGCGCGAGTCGGCGAAGGCCGTCGCCGGTGCGGACGAGGCGGGTGCGGACGAGAAGGCCGAGGTCAAGACCGTCACGTACCACTACGAGGGCGGCATCGTCGACTTCGTGAAGTACCTCAACTCCCGCAAGGGAGACGTGGTGCACCCCACGATCATCGACCTGGAGGCAGAGGACAAGGACAAGAGCCTGTCCCTCGAGGTCGCCATGCAGTGGAACAGCGGCTACAGCGAGGGCGTGTACTCGTTCGCCAACATCATCCACACCCATGAGGGCGGCACCCACGAGGAGGGCTTCCGCGCGGCGCTCACCTCGCTGATCAACAAGTACGCGCGGGACAAGAAGCTGCTGCGTGAGAAGGACGACAACCTCACCGGTGACGACATCCGCGAGGGTCTGACCGCGATCATCTCGGTCAAGCTGAGCGAGCCGCAGTTCGAGGGCCAGACGAAGACCAAGCTGGGCAACACCGAGGCCAAGACCTTCGTGCAGAAGGCGGTCTACGAGCACCTGAACGACTGGCTGGACCGCAACCCGGTCGAGGCGGCGGACATCATCCGCAAGGGCATCCAGGCGGCCACCGCGCGCGTGGCGGCCCGCAAGGCCCGCGACCTCACCCGTCGCAAGGGCCTCCTGGAGAGCGCCTCGCTGCCGGGCAAGCTCTCCGACTGCCAGTCGAACGACCCCACCAAGTGCGAGATCTTCATCGTCGAGGGCGACTCCGCCGGCGGCTCGGCCAAGTCCGGCCGTAACCCGCAGTACCAGGCGATCCTCCCGATCCGCGGCAAGATCCTCAACGTCGAGAAGGCGCGGATCGACAAGATCCTGCAGAACCAGGAGATCCAGGCGCTGATCTCGGCCTTCGGCACGGGTGTGCACGAGGACTTCGACATCGAGAAGCTCCGCTATCACAAGATCATCCTGATGGCGGACGCCGACGTCGACGGCCAGCACATCAACACCCTGCTGCTGACCTTCCTGTTCCGCTTCATGCGGGACCTCGTGGAGCAGGGGCACGTGTACCTGTCCCGTCCGCCGCTCTACAAGATCAAGTGGGGCCGGGACGAGGTCGAGTACGCGTACTCCGACCGCGAGCGCGACGCGCTGCTGGAACTCGGCCGCCAGCGCGGCAAGCGGGTCAAGGAGGACTCGATCCAGCGCTTCAAGGGTCTCGGCGAGATGAACGCCGAGGAGCTGCGCGTGACCACCATGGACGTCGACCACCGGGTCCTCGGCCAGGTCACCCTCGACGACGCCGCCCAGGCCGACGACCTGTTCTCGGTCCTGATGGGCGAGGACGTCGAGGCCCGCCGCCAGTTCATCCAGCGCAACGCCAAGGACGTCCGCTTCCTCGACATCTGAGTCGGTCTCAGCTGACCGCACCAGGAAGGATCTTCACCAGCTATGGCCGACGAGAACACCCCTGTCACCCCTGAAGAGGGCGGCGACGTCGTGATGCGCATCGAGCCCGTCGGGCTCGAGACGGAGATGCAGCGCTCGTACCTGGACTATGCGATGTCCGTCATCGTGTCCCGCGCGCTGCCCGACGTCCGGGACGGCCTCAAGCCCGTCCACCGGCGCGTGCTGTACGCGATGTACGACGGCGGCTACCGCCCCGAGCGCGGCTTCTACAAGTGCGCCCGTGTCGTCGGCGACGTCATGGGCAACTACCACCCGCACGGCGACTCCTCCATCTACGATGCCCTGGTGCGGCTCGCCCAGCCCTGGTCGATGCGGATGCCGCTCGTCGACTCCAACGGCAACTTCGGCTCCCCGGGCAACGACCCGGCGGCCGCCATGCGGTACACCGAGTGCAAGATGGCGCCGCTGTCGATGGAGATGGTCCGCGACATCGACGAGGAGACCGTCGACTTCACGGACAACTACGACGGCCGCTCCCAGGAGCCGACCGTCCTGCCGTCCCGCTTCCCGAACCTGCTGATCAACGGCTCGGCCGGCATCGCGGTCGGCATGGCGACGAACATCCCGCCGCACAACCTGCGCGAGGTCGCGGCCGGCGCCCAGTGGTGCCTGGAGAACCCGGAGGCCTCGCACGAGGAACTTCTGGACGCGCTGATCGAGCGGATCAAGGGCCCGGACTTTCCCACGGGTGCGCTGGTGGTCGGCCGCAAGGGCATTGAGGAGGCCTACCGCACGGGCCGCGGCTCGATCACCATGCGCGCGGTCGTCGAGGTCGAGGAGATCCAGAACCGCCAGTGCCTGGTGGTGACGGAGCTGCCGTACCAGGTGAACCCCGACAACCTCGCGCAGAAGATCGCCGACCTGGTGAAGGACGGCAAGGTCGGCGGCATCGCCGACGTGCGGGACGAGACCTCGTCGCGGACCGGTCAGCGCCTCGTCATCGTGCTGAAGCGGGACGCGGTCGCCAAGGTCGTCCTGAACAACCTGTACAAGCACACCGACCTGCAGACCAACTTCGGCGCCAACATGCTGGCGCTGGTCGACGGCGTGCCGCGCACCCTGTCGCTGGACGCGTTCATCCGGCACTGGGTGACGCACCAGATCGAGGTCATCGTCCGCCGTACCCGTTTCAGGCTGCGCAAGGCCGAGGAGCGGGCGCACATCCTGCGCGGTCTGCTGAAGGCGCTGGACGCGATCGACGAGGTCATCGCGCTGATCCGGGCCAGCGACACGGTCGAGATCGCGCGCACGGGCCTGATGGAGCTCCTGGAGATCGACGAGATCCAGGCCAACGCCATCCTGGAGATGCAGCTGCGGCGCCTGGCCGCCCTGGAGCGCCAGAAGATCATCCAGGAGCACGACGAACTCCAGGCGAAGATCACCGAGTACAACGAGATCCTCGCCTCGCCGGTGCGCCAGCGCGGCATCGTCAGCGAGGAGCTGGCCGCGATCGTCGAGAAGTACGGCGACGACCGCAAGACCATGCTGGTGCCCTACGACGGTGACATGTCCATCGAGGACCTGATCGCCGAGGAGGACATCGTGGTCACCGTCACGCGCGGTGGCTATGTCAAGCGGACCAAGACGGACGACTACCGGGCGCAGAAGCGCGGCGGCAAGGGCGTGCGGGGCGCGAAGCTGAAGGAAGACGACATCGTCGACCACTTCTTCGTCTCCACCACGCACCACTGGCTGTTGTTCTTCACCAACAAGGGCCGGGTGTACCGGGCGAAGGCGTACGAGCTGCCGGACGCCGGCCGGGACGCGCGCGGTCAGCACGTGGCGAACCTGCTGGCCTTCCAGCCGGACGAGGCGATCGCCGAGATCCTCGCGATCCGCGACTACGACGCGGCGCCCTACCTGGTGCTGGCGACCAAGGCCGGTCTGGTCAAGAAGACGCCTCTGAAGGATTACGATTCGCCCCGCTCCGGCGGTGTCATCGCGATCAACCTGCGGGAGCGGGAGGACGGTTCCGATGACGAACTGATCGGTGCCGAGCTGGTGTCGGCGGAGAGTGATCTGCTTCTGATCAGCAAGAAGGCACAGTCGATCAGGTTCACCGCCTCGGACGACACTCTGCGTCCCATGGGCCGGGCCACCTCCGGTGTCAAGGGCATGAGTTTCCGTGCAGGGGATGAACTTCTGTCGATGAATGTTGTTCGACCCGGTACGTTCGTGTTCACTGCCACCGACGGGGGGTACGCGAAGCGGACCCGTGTCGACGAGTACCGCGTCCAGGGCCGCGGCGGCCTGGGAATCAAGGCCGCCAAGATCGTGGAGGACCGCGGCTCGCTCGTCGGCGCGCTGATCGTCGAGGAGAACGACGAGATCCTCGCCATCACCCTGTCCGGCGGTGTGATTCGTACGCGAGTCAGCGAGGTCAGGGAGACGGGCCGTGACACCATGGGCGTCCAACTGATCAACCTGGGCAAGCGCGATGCCGTCGTCGGCATCGCACGTAACGCCGAGGCCGGCAGCGAGGCGGAGGAAGTCGACGGCGAGGACGCCGTGGACGAGACCGCCGAGGGTGTCGCGACCAGCGGCACGGACGAGGGTGAGGCGCCCTCGGCCGAGTAGGCACGAGGAGTGAGTCATCGTGAGCGGAGCCACGGGCGCCGGATCGGCCGGTACCTCGACGGGTACGGATGCGGACGGCGGCGGCCGTGGCTCCGCCGCGTCCGACGGGGGCGGTGCGCCGCAGCCGCAGCAGGCGGACACGCACACGACCCAGCTGAAGGCGATCAAGGCGCCCGCGAAGGGGGCCGCGCCGGACGCCAAGGGAGCGCAGGGGGGATCCGTGACCGACACCCGAGGGCCGGCCGCGCCGGGCGACCGGCCGGCGCCCGCGCAGCAGCAGAGTGCCTCCCCGCTGCCCGGGGAACGCCGTACCGAGCAGCCCGCCGGGCCCTACCATCCGCCGCAGGCCTATCCGGCGGCGCAGGCCGCACAGGCCCCGCAGGCGCCCGCGGCAGGCGTACGGCGCCCCCGCACGGGCGCCGGTACGCGCCCCGCCCCACGCACCCGGAAGGCCCGGCTGCGGGTCGCCAAGGCCGATCCCTGGTCGGTGATGAAGGTCAGCTTCCTGCTCTCCATCGCGCTGGGCATCTGTTCGATCGTGGCGGCTGCGGTGCTGTGGATGGTGCTGGACGCGATGGGCGTTTTCTCGACGGTCGGCGGCACCATCTCGGAGGCCACCGGTTCGAACGAGTCCAACGGCTTCGACCTGCAGGCGTTCCTCTCCCTGCCGCACGTCCTGATGTTCACGGCGATCATCGCGGTCATCGACGTCGTCCTCGCGACGGCGCTGGCGACCCTCGGCGCGTTCATCTACAACCTCTCCGCGGGCTTCGTCGGCGGCATCGAGCTGACCTTGGCCGAGGACGAGTGACCGCGGTTCAAACCTCTCCTGATGATCCCCCGACAACCGATTTTGGGACTGCCCCGGTCGTGCGCTAATCTTCAGGAGTCAGCGCGCGGGACACACACCGCAGAGCGCGGCGGGGCTATAGCTCAGTTGGTTAGAGCGCATCCCTGATAAGGATGAGGCCACAGGTTCAAATCCTGTTAGCCCCACCAGCACGAAGGCCCCCGGTCCGGATGGATCGGGGGCCTTCTGCGTGTGGTGTGCGGTGGGGGTGGGGCGGGCATGAAAAGGCCCGGTCGCTGGCGACGGGGGATGCACCAGCGACCGGGTTGTGGTCAGCCTAACAAGGTGGCCTGTGCGGCGGGAGTCAACTTCTCAGCCGTCTTGTGCAGTTGTGATCGGGATCACTCAAAGGCGGTCGTAGGTGGGGGTCGATCAGTCGTCGCAGGGCGGGTCGTAGGCGAGGCGGGGGAGGTACTCGCGCCACTTGGCGGGCGTCAGGACGTTACGGGTGACCGAGCAGATGCGGTCGACCGCCTGGTCGGCGTCCAGGCTCCACAGCCGGACCGTGTCGGCGCCGCTGGAGACCCCCAGCATGTTGCTGCGCGGGCTGAAGGAGAGGAAGTTGCCCGTCTTGGCGTTGGGGCTCATGGACTGCCCGATGGGGTGCGCCGAGGAGGGGGACGACACGTTCCACAGGCGGACCGTGTTGTCGTTGCCTCCGCTGGCCAGGGTCCGGTCGTCCCGGCTGAAGGTCAGGGAGACGACCGCCTCGGTGTGGCCGGTGAGGACCGCGCCCAGCCGGGTCGCGTGCGCCGGGTCGGAGACGTTCCAGAGGCGGACCGTGTCATCGTCGCTGCCGCTGGCCAGGGTGTGCCCGTCGCGGCTGTAGGCCAGGGTGTTGACGGGGCCCAGATGGCCCTTGAGGGGGGCACCCAGGGGCCGGGCACGAGTCCGGTCGGAGACGTCCCAGAGGCGGACCGTACCGTCCGCGCTGCCGCTGGCCAGGGTGTGGCCGTCCGGGCTGAAGACGAGCGCGTTGACGTAGCCGGTGTGGCCTTTGAGGAGGTCGCCGACGCGTCGGGGACGGGCCGGGTCGCCGATGTCGAGGAGCTGGACCGTGCGGTCGTCGTAGTCGGCGGCCACGGTGCGCCCGTCGGGGCTCAGCGCCAGCGCTTCGGCGCCCGCGTACCGGGTGTTCAGCCGGACCGGGGCACCGTACTGGGCGGGGTGTGCGGGGTCGGAGACGTTCCACAGCTGTACCCAGTTGACGTTGTTCTCGCCGGTGAGGATGACGAGGGTGCGGTCGTCCCGGGTGAACACCATCGAGCGCAGGTCTCGCCACCCGGTGCGGAACGGTGTGCCGAGCTCGGTGGGCCGCGCCGGATCCGTGATGTCCCACAGCCGCATCCGGCTGTCGCCACCGCCGGTGGCCAGGACGCGGCCGTCCGGGCTGAACGCCCCCGCCGCACCGATCATGTCCGCACCCGGCACCGACCACAGCCGCACCTTGCCGTCACCGCTGCCGGTGGCCAGGGTGTGCCCGTCGGGGCTCCAGCCGACGGCGTACATCTCGCCGCTGCTGCCCGCGAGCGGCTCGCCCACCTGGGAGGGGAAGGCCGGGTTGCCGACGTTCCACAGGCTGGCCGTGGAGTCCGCGCTGCCCGCGGCGAGCATGGATCCGTCGGGGCTGAAGGCCACCGACCAGACGGGCCCGGTGTGGCCCGTGAGCGGTCCGCCCAGCGCCTTGGCGTGCGACGGGTCCGCGACGTCCCACAGTCGTACGGTGTCGTCCTTGCTGCCGCTGGCGAGGGTGCGGCCGTCCGGGCTGAAGGCCACCGAGTGCACGGTCGCGCCGTGCCCGGTCAGCGGTGCGCCCACGCGCTCGGGGTGCCGGGGGTCGGAGACGTCGTACAGGAGGATCGAGTTGTCGTCGCTGCCGGCCGCGAGGGTGCGGCCGTCGGGGCTGAAGGCGAGGGAGCGCACCGCCTCGGTGTGGCCGGTGAGAGTGCCCAGCGAAGCGGGGTGGCGCGGATCGCGGACGTCCCAGAGGCGGACGGTGTGGTCCTCGTCGGCGGCGGCCAGGGTGCGGCCGTCGGGGCTGAACGCGACCAGGTAGATGGTGCCGTCGTGGCCGGCCAGCGGGGAGCCCAGCGAGAGGGGGTGCCGCGGGTCGGAGACGTCCCAGAGGCGGACGGTGCCGTCGTCGCCGGCGCTGGCCAGGGTCCTGCCGTCGGGGCTGAAGACCGCGCTGGAGACCCAGCTGGTGTGACCGGTGAGGGGCTTGCCCAAGGGCTTCGGCCGGGTCGGGTCGGTCACGTCCCACAGCCGGACCGTGCGGTCGTAGGCGGCGGTCGCCAGGACCTTGCCGTCGGGGCTGAAGGTGGTCAGGTAGACGGCGCCGGTGTGGCCGAGCAGGGGGGTGGCCAGCGGGGCGTTGACGATGGAGATCAGGCGGTTGTTGGCGCCCTCGTCGTCCGGGCGCAGGCGGTGGGCCACCAGGTCGAGCTGGGCGGAGAGCGAGGGGTCCGAGTACTGGAACCGGTCGGCCTCGGCGACCACCCGCTCGAACACCGCGTCGTCCCGCTGCTGCCGGGCGATCACGGCGGCACCCGCCGCCACCACCGCGAGCACGACCAGCGCCGACACGGCGGCCCGGCTGATCCACACCGTACGTCGACGCAGCCGCACGGAAGCCGCCAGGAACTCCACCGCACTGCGGGTCAGGAAGGTGTCACCGGCGGATTTGGCCCAGGCATGGGCCTGTTCCAGCCGTGACCCCCGGTAGAGCAGCGCGGAGTCCTTGGCGGACTCCTCCCAGGCTCTGCCGTCCTCCTCCAGGCGCTGGCGCAGCAGATTGCCCTTGCGGTCCTCGTCGAGCCACTCGCGCAGTCGGGGCCAGGCGTGCAGCAGCGCCTCGTGGGTGATCTCCACGGTGTCCGCGTCCAGCGTCACCAGCCGGGCCCGGACGAGCGTTTCGAGCGACTCTTCCGTCTTGTTGGGGTCGGTGGACTCGGCGGCCAGCTGGCGCCGGGTGCCTCGCCTGCGGGTCGCCTGGGTGTCCTCGCCGAGTCGCACCAGGCGGAGCAGGAGCAGCCGGGCAGCGGTGCGGGCGGCCGGGTCCAGGCTGGACCAGGCGCGCTCGGCGGTCGCTGCCACCGCACCCTGGATACCACCGGCGGCCCGGTAGCCGGCCAGCGTCAACCGACCCGCCTTGCGGCGCTGCCAGGTGGCGAGCAGGGCATGGGACAGGAGCGGCAGGACACCGGCGTCATGGGCACCGCGCGGGCCGTCCGCGCTCACCTCACGGACGATCAGTTCGGCGAGGCCGGGCTCCAGCTCCAGGCCCACCGCCTTGGCCGGGCCGGTCACCGCCTCGCGTAGTTCGGCGGTGGACAGCGGACCGAGCACCATGTGCCGGTGCTGGAGCGCGTCGGCCAGCTCCGGGTAGCCGAGGCACTGCTCGTAGAAGTCGGCGCGGATGCCCAGGACGACCAGAGCGGGGGCCCGTTCGCCAGGGGCGGCAGGGGTGCTGGCCGAGTGCAGGAGCTGGACGAAGGTACGCCGGTCCGCCTCGTCGGTGTCGAGAGTGAAGGTCTCCTCGAACTGGTCGACTATCACGACCGGCGGGGCGGGGGCGGTGCCCGAGGTGGGGCGTGGTGTTAGTGTTGAAAAAACTCACCCACACC
>NZ_JBFAXI010000064.1:43495-44767 GCF_040680735.1 Streptomyces sp. NPDC051987
TTACCACCAAAAACCCCCCCCACCAATCCGCTCGTGGTGGACGTGGTGGACGTGGTGGACGTGGTGGACGTGGTGGGCGCGGTGGACGCGGTGGACGCGGTTGCTGTCGTTGTCGGCTGGGCGTCGGGTGGTCCGGTCGGCGCTGTGTCGGATGTGGTCTCCCGGTGGGCCCAGGACGCGATCGCTTTGCGTACGGCGTCCGGGTCGCCCAGGTCCGCCAGTTCGGCCAGCTCGGGTATGCGACGGGTCAGCTCCTTCACGGGGTCCGCGCCCGGGACGACCTGGAGGACGCGCCGCGGGCGGCCCTCGCCGTCGGCCAGGGCGCCGTTCTGCAGCGCCGTGACCAGGCCGGCGTTGAGCAGTGAGGACTTCCCCGCGCCCGAGGCGCCGACCAGCATGACCAGGCCGCCGCCCGCCTCCGCGGAACGGAGCTGGGCGACCAGCGCCTCGGTGCTGCGCTCCCGGCCGAAGAACCAGCGGGCGTCCTCGCGGCGGTAGGGGGCCAGACCCCGGTACGGGCAGACGCTGTCGACCGGCGGCGTCTGGTCCGTCTCCTCGGCCGCCTCCGGTCCGGGCAGCTCGCCGACCGGGTCGGCCACGGCCCGCTCCCAGAGCTTCTGCCACTGGGCCATGTCGTACAGCCCGCTGGACACCGGCGCAGGCTGCGCCCGACGCGCCTGCGGGATCAGGACCTGCAGGACGGCGGAGAGGGCGACGAACTGTGCGGGCACGTTCTTCGCCCGCCGCCAGTCACTGATCCGCTGGGCCGAGACCCGTACCGGACGGCCTCGCTCGTCGACGCGGTGCAATCGGTCGACCGCCTCGGCGACGCGCTTGAGCGGAGGATTACCGGCCTCCTTGTACAGCAACGCGAGGCGCTCCGCGAAGGCTGTGCGTGCCCCTGCGTCGGGACCCAAGGCTCTCCACCCCTTACTTCCCCCGCTGCTGGTCATCCGGACCGGAAAACTCACCTTATACGGCTGACCTGCGGCGAAGCCGTGGACCGGACGCCCCGCCCTCCTCAGACGGACTGCTCGGCTGGCAGGATCTCGCCGTAGCAACGCGGTGATCGGGACGCACCCCGACCGGCCGACCAGCTCAGCATGGGCAGAGACAGCTCACGGCACCGCACGTTCTCGGTCAGCTTCGACCGGCGGCGTCCCTCCGCCGGAGTGGCCGTGACGCGAGTTGCTTGCGTTCACCTGGCAGGTCTGAGGGCCCGGTACGCGGTCCGATACCACCCGCGCCGTTCGGCACCGGTCCCCACGTGGT
>NZ_JBFAXI010000065.1:0-44707 GCF_040680735.1 Streptomyces sp. NPDC051987
CCACCGCCGCCGGCAACGACTGAGCAAGACCACCGACGACGCGAGGGTCAGAACTCAACCGACCAAACTGGGTCACGGTTCAACCGCCGCCGACACACGGGGCGGCTCTGCCTGCAGCACCGGGGAGCGGCAGAGGAACGCGAAGGGCGGCTCCACACGCTGCGGCCAGAGCGCCGATCGCCTACGTGCCCGCTCGATTCACCGGGACGGCCATCTGGATCACCGGCTCAGCAGCGCCGGCCCATGGTTCCGCGCGTCCCCACGCTTCGAGTCCCCCGCTGGGGGCACCCCTTGTGAGGTGCCTAAAGACCCCGCCACCAGCGCGTTCGTTGGGTGCGGGGTCTTGTGGTTTGTGCAGGCGGATGCGGTCGGAAGCAGTATGCCAGTGATCACGTTGTAATAGCGTGTTGATCTTGAAGGGCTTCGCGCAGGTCAGTGGGCATTCGGCGACCGCCTGAGCGTAGTCCTCCGGACCCACATCGCCGACGCGTTGATCTCCTACCAGAGACTCCCGTGATCAGCCATGCTGCATAGCCACTGCGGCGAACAGAACGGCGGCCGCGCCAAGAATGAGCAGGTGCAGAGATCCTGCGATCCACAGTCGCAGCCCCATCAGCCCGCCGCCCACCACCACCGCTACGCAGCCGTTGATCCATGCCCCACGGCGCGCAGCATGAGCAGTACGGATGCCGGGGGATCCGAAGTCATCACCCGAGAACATCACATGCATTCCGAGCCAGACGATGAGCATCGCCGACACCGGAAGAAGGGCGACCGCGAGCCCAAGATCCAACCACACCGAACGCCGCTGCATGCCAGTCAGCGTGCCGGCAGCGCAGCAGATGCGCCTGAGTACAGGTACTCATCCTGGCCACCAACCGACACACCCTCGCGACCAGCCAGTGATCACACGCGGTCGCCCGCACGCAAGTGAACATACGAGAGCCCGCCGGACCGGATGGCGTCCCGCGTGATGGTGTAGCCGATCACCGTGTGGGTGTGCGCGGACGGGTGCCCGGGGCGTGCATCCGGTGACGGTCTCCGCTCCCTGCGCATAAGGCAGGCCACCGTGCAAATCTCGCTGGTGAACGGCCAGTTCAGCCCTGGAGGTGCCCGATGGCATTGTCCCAGTCTGACCTACAACGCCTGCTGGAGTCACTACGCACGGCGGACGGTATCGAGCTCGTCCGCAACGTCGCCGAGCGCATGCTGCAGGAGCTGATCGAGGCCGAGCTCAGCGGCCGGATCAGCGCCCAGTGGAACGAGCACACCGACACCCGCACCGCCTTCCGCAACGGTCACCGGGAGAAGACCCTGGCCACCCAGGCCGGAGACCTGGACCTGGCGATACCGAAGCTGCGCAGCGGCAGCTTCTTCCCCAGCCTGCTGGAACGGCGGCGCCGCATCGACCAGGCCCTGTATGCGGTCATCATGGAGGCATACGTGCACGGGGTATCCACCCGCTCGGTCGACGACCTGGTCAAGGCGCTCGGAGCGGACAGCGGCATCTCCAAGAGCGAGGTCTCGCGGATCTGCAGTGACCTGGACGAACAGCTCACGGTCTCCCGCGGCCGGCCCCTGGATCACAGCCGCTTCCCCTACCTCTACGTGGACGCCACCTACTGCAAGGTCCGCGTGAGCCATCCGCACCATCTTCATCCAGCCCACCGCCGAAGCCGTCCATCACCAGCTCGATGCGGTGGCCGACATGCTCGGGCAGCAGTTCCCCAAGGTCAGGCAGATGCTCCTGGACGCCAAGGAGGACCTGACCGCCTTCGCCGCCTTCCCCATCTCCCACTGGAAAAAGATCCAGTCCTCAGAAGACGTTAAGTCCGTTTCCTGTAGAGGGCTTCCGGGCTGGGTGAGGATGCTTGGGCTGCCGAGTCAGCCGGGTGTCGGCGGCGGTTGAACTCGGCCGTCGTCGAGACCGAGTCGGGAGCGGGTGACGTTCACCGTGGAATCAGCTTCGCGGCCAGGGCCGAGTCGCTTACGCGGCACCCTGCCTTCCCTGCGACCTCGACGGATCGACAGCTGTGAACGTGGAGAAACGGCAAGTCAAAGGACTGCTCAGCTACCCAAGGCTTGCCACTCCGGCGCCAGCACCGACCAGACCTCGGCGTCGTGGCGGATGTCGCGGTAGAGGTAGGTTTCGCGCAGGACGCCCTCACGGGTCATGCCGAGTCGCTTCGCCACGTTGATGCTGGGCGTGTTGTTCGGCGACACCAGCCACTGCACGCGGTGGATGCCGCGTTCGTTGAATGCCCAGTCGATGATTAGCCGTGCGGCACGTCCGACCAGGCCCCGGCCTGTGGCGGCAGGCTCCAGCCAGCAGCCTGCCTCGCAGGTGCCGGCGGCGGCGTCGAATTTCGGGAAGGAGACGCCACCCACGAGGGTGCCGTCGAGCCAGATACCGTACAGTCGGCCGGTGTCGGAGGCTGCCTTGTCGGCGTAAAGCTGGAGATAGCTGCGGGCGGAGTCCAGGTCTGCGGCGAGGTCGGGCAGCTCCATGTGCGCACCGATGAAGTCACGGCCCCGCTCCATGTGCGCGAGGAACTCCTCGGCCCGCCACGGCTCCAAAGGCCGCAGCTCGGCCCCGTCCCCCAGGGAAATCGCGAACATAGCCATCCTTCAAGGTGCGCTTATCCGACCGTTGGATCTTCGCACGCCCACCCGCTACGGACGGCGGCGGGGGCTTGCTGCGTCATAGGGGGTGTTGCGTCCGTTTCTGGTAGCGGCCTCGTCCGGGTTGGGTGAGGAAGCCTTGTCGGACGAGGCGTCCGAGGCGGCTGCGGGTGACGTTGACGGTCGCCTCGTCGGTGGGCATGCCGAGGAGTTCGTGCAGCTCGCGGGCTCGGAATGCCCGGCCGGGGTGCTGGTTGAAGGCGTTCACGATGGCCCGGTAGGCGGTGTTCGTCTCGGGCGGATCGGGCTCGGTCCCGGGCGGGATGCGTTCGGCGATGATCTTCCGGGTGGTGGCCAGGTCTGCGAGTCGTGCTTCGGTCTCGGCCAGGGCGGCAATCAAGTGGTCGATCTGGTCGTGTAGTTCACCGGCCCGGGCCGTGGTTTCGTCGTGCTGGTCCTGAAGGTCTGCCAGGAGCTCGCTGATGTTCACGCGGCCAGCCCGAGGGTGTCGCGCCAGGTGGGGGCGGGTGTGGTGAGGCGGCGGGCCATGTTCGCGATGGAAGCCCAGTAGACGCGCGAGGCGGAGGTGTCGGGTCGGTGGTCGTACTCGCGGGCGAGGCGGCGGTGCAGCATCAAGGTGCCGTTGACCTGCTCCACGATCCACCTCTTCGGTTGCGGGACGAAGCCTTTGCCCTGGTCTGCGGGGTTGCGGCGGACGACCTCGACGTCGATGTCCAGCAGGGCGCCGTGGATAAGAACCTCGTCCTTGAAGCCCTGGTCCACCAGGGCCTTCTCCAGACGCATCCCGCACCGCTCGGCCGCCTGATCGAGCAGGGCGGTGCCGGCGGCGTTGTCATGGGCGGAGGCGGCCAGCACCACGACGCCGATGACCAGCCCCAGCACGTCCACGGCCAGTCCCCGCTTGCGCCCCGACACCTTCTTGTTGGCGTCCAGTCCCGTCGTGGTCTTCGGGACACCCGCGGCCGCGCGGACGGACTGGGTGTCGATGATCACCAGGGACGGGTCCTCTAATCGCCGGGCTCTCTCCCGCACCTGGCAGCGCAGGAGTTCCTGGATCCGCTGGTCGAGCCCGTCCTCGCGCCACAGGCCGAAGTAGTAGAACACCGCCGACCAGGCCGGGAAGTCATGGGGCAGATAACGCCACTGGCAGCCCGTCCGGTTCTGATAGAAGATCGCGTTCACTACCTCCCGCAGATCGCAGGACCCGGGATCTCCGGTCGCTGACCGCGCCACCCTCTCCTGCTTCCAGGCCGTGATCATCGGCTCGATCAACGCCCATTGCCCGTCCGCTAAGTCGCTCGGGTACGGCTCTCGCTTCATGCCCCGCATCTCAACATGGACATGCCCAGCAGGCGCCCGGTATGACGCTCAGTACCACGATCGAGCGATCACGAACCGAGGAAGATCGGACTTAACGTCCACTCAAATCCCCTGGAGCGGATCAACCGCGAGATCAAGCGCCGCACCGATGTCGTGCAGGTCTTCCCCAACCCGGCCGCCCTCGAACGACTGGTCACCGCCGTGCTCAGCGATATGCACGACGAATGGATCGCCTTCCCCCGCCGCTACCTCTCCGAGGGCAGCATGACGGCCATCTACGCCGCCGAACACATCGGCCACACCACCCCTGCACTTCCCAACACCCCGAACACTACGGACGATTGATCGCCTACACCATCACAGGGGACGTGACCCCGGACCGTGTTCCGGCCAACACCATGCTCACGCATCAGGTCAGCCCACGACGGCAGTACCTCGGCGTTCTCGTCCGCCCCGATCCGCTCCCGTAGCTTCTCTGAGATGACCAGGTAGGTTCAGCGCGGACTGGCCTCCGACACTCGGACTCCTCTCACTGCCGCCACTCCCCGCTGCCAAGAGTGCCAAGAGTGCCACGAGGTGCGCGGGCCAGCGCCGGGGCAGATGGTGTCCCAGCCGTCCGACTGTCCCAGCAATGGGGGTGACCTGCGGAGAGGGGTGGGACAGCAGGACCTACCACTGTCCCACCTGTCCGGCCTGCACGAGGCCCCCCAGAATGTTTCAGCCCATCGAGTACTCAATAATTCCGCAGGTAGCCTTTGATCAATTCGATGTCCAAACGATCCTTGCACCGACCGGATCGCACCTTCCAGTCAAAAACATCCCGAAGAGAGCAGAACGGAATTCCCTCTATAATTTCCGCATCTGCGATCAATTCGTCCGGGCTCTTACCATCTGGAAGCCACCGGTCGAAGACCTCAATAGAACCCTCAAACAGCAGCACCATCTGCCCGTGCCCTGACGGAGCCAACACGGGGTCGGCGAGGTCAAGGGCCAGCTTCCAGGCAGCTCCTCGGGCTACGACGTCGAGATCTCCGACGTCCTCGCGGAGCCCATGGGCCAGTAGGGGGCCACTGCCAGCAACAACGAAGTCGGAGAGAGGCAACTGGAGCGAGCGCAGCTTCTCAATGAGGGGATGCTTGTTCAGCTCCAACGCGCCTCCTACAGGACGGACAGCCCGATCGCCGCGCGAACAGCCATACCCATGGCCAACGATGCGATGACGCTTGCTAGCGTACCGAGCAGGAAGTACTCAGACGCGTACCTGCCGTGGTCGCTAGAGGGTCCGCGTGCGAGAGACTTGGCCGTCAAGGCAAGCGCTGCGGCGTCAGGCTGACCAGCGGCCAGAAACGCAAACAGAAGAGCTCGCTCCAGAATGCCGATGCTTCGGCTGCCCGTCATGAACTCTTCAGCTAGCTGGCGTTGTGGATCGGTGCTCTGAAGAGTGTTGACTTGGCGGCGCACAGGCAATGTTGCGGCCATCGCGAGCGGGCCACCCGCGAACACAGCGACAAGACCACCTGCCAGCACGACAGTTGCCCTGTCGCTCAGCAACAGCTTCTCGCTCACCATGGTCGTCGTTGCGCCGGCGACCCACACGGCAACAACCGACGCAGCCCCGAACATCGCCACACCGATACGTGCGGGCGTCGGTACTGAACCGAACAGGCTTGGGATCGTGATTGACAACCCAGCTGAAGGTACGCCAGAAGAGTTGTAGAGGAACACCACCGAGGCAGCGAGTAAGACCGCTGCAAGCAGCGCCAGCCAGGCCTTTCCCTGACTCCAGTAAGGCCCGATGACGTACCCGCCAGAGATCGCGGTGACGAAGACCATGCTCCATGGCCGCGAGCGCTGCCACCCGAGACCCCAAGGAACCAGCACCGCTGCAGACAGCCCAAAGAAAACCCGAGCAGCTTCCACGTCCCCCGCCTTAACTCCCCTGCCCTACAGGCAACTTCCTCCGCCCCGAGCCCAGCATTTTATCCGTTGCTCATCGGCTCTTCGGCCTGTAACCATCACGCGCCCACCCTGGCACGCAGGCCAGGCATCGCAATCGGGGAAACAGACGCCTTCGGCAACATGTCCCACGTGTCCGACTGCCCGGTAAGAGCGCTGACCTGCCCAAACAGATGGGACAGCGAGATTCGCCAGCGCCCCACCTGTCCGATCTGGGGACAGGGCTGCAACACCCCCGGGGTGTTGCAGCCCTGTCATGTCGTCGCCCTCGTCGGGCCTTGGCAGCCGGAGGTGACCCCCGCCCCCTTCCCTGCTTGCGTGTGAGCGGCGTGTGAGCGAGACGAATTCACACCGCCCCCGAGGCTCCTTTTAGGTCAGGGCCATACTCAGGCATGTCATGAGCATGCTCTCAGGAGCCGGGTGCGCAGGTTCGAATCCTGCCCCCGGACGCCTGCGCGACCGTGGGCAGGTCCGTGCCCGCCGAGGTCAGTCGAGGAGCAGGGGGTTGGGCAGGTCGGCCGCGGGATGCATGCGCAGGAGGGTGTGGAGGACGCCGGCGAGACCGGACATGAGGCTGGGTGAGAACGCCTCGCGGGCCAGACCGCCGACCGGGCCCCGCTGTTCGAGGCCGGTGAGGATCTCCGCGTCGAGATCCGGCCGGTCGCCGGAGTCCAGGGACTTGAGGAACTCCCACAGACCGAGGTCGCCGTGGCACAGGGTGTGGCTCCAGCCGAAGCCCTCCGCGGCACAGGCGCGCGCGGCGCGCCCGGCCATGTCGAGGTGGGCGGGGTCGCCCGCGCGCCGGTACAGGTCGAGCATGCCGACGCCGACCCCCGCGCTGCCGTGGCACCAGCTGGTGAAGAAGTCCTCCTCCGCGCCGACCCGCGCGTCGAGCCAGTTGCCGTGCCCGGGCTGCCAGAGGGACTCCTGGTAGGCGAAGGCCCGTTCGGCGAGGTGGCTCCAGGCGCGGCGGTCGGCGGCGGTACCCGCGTCGCTGAGGGCGAGCCTCGCCAGGGCCCAGCCGATGCCGGTGGCGCCGTGGGCGAAGCCGCCGATGCCCTCGGGGTTGAGCCGGGTCGTCCACCGGGCGCCGCTCGAGTCCTGGGTGGCCAGCCCGACCAGTCGGCGTCCGATGTGCGCGGCGGCACCGAGCCAGCGGTCCTGCCCGGTCGCGGCGGCGAGGCCGAGCAGCGGGACGACGGCGCCAGCGGCTCCGTTGAGCAGGTCCACCTCGATGTCGTCCTCGACGAGCGGGCCCCGGTCCAGCAGCACGGCGCGTCCGGCCGCACGTTCCAGCATCCGGTCCTCACCGAGCACCCGGTGCAGCGCCAGCCAGGTCCACACCTGGGACGCGGCACCGCTGAACGCCCCGGCGGACGGCGTCGGCGTCAGGTCCTCGGTGCCGATCAGCACCCGCAGCGCGCCGTCGAAGGTCTCGGTGACGCCGGGCACTTCGTCGGCCCGGCCGGCCCGCACCTCGGTCAGGTACTCCGCGAGGGTCAGCGCCACCCCGCCCTGCCCGGTGTAGAGGTCGGCGGGCAGCACCCTGATGGACCATCCGGCCGGGGTGAACACCGGGCTGATCCAGGTGGCCGTGCCGTCGTCGCCGCGTACCGCCCCGTCGCACAGCCGCCGGACCATCCGCGCGGCCAGGGCCCGGCGGCGCCGCTCCCGGTCACGGGCGTGCGGGTCCCGGGCGGGGGCCTGGACGCGCGCGGGCAGCGAACGCTCGTTGAGGTAGGCGCCCACCAGGGCGTCCTGGATCACCGCCTCCTCCAGCGGCAGCTCGGCCGTACGCCAGTCCTCGACGGTGTCGCGTACGGCGGCCCGGTCCACGGTGAAGGTGAACATGGGTACGTCGCCGGCCAGCAGGTCCGCGATCTCGGCGTCGACGGCCGCGCGGTCGGTGGGCGCGCCGGGCAGCACCTCGGCGTTGCGCCGCAGGATGTCCCGGGCCCGGTCGACGGCCGCGGGCTCGTCGTGCAGCGACGCCGGGTGCCACAGCATCCGGCCGATGTCGACGTACGCCTGGGTCGGGCGCAGGATCCGGCGCGCCCGGACGCCTTCGAAGCGGCGCAGCAGCCGGTACGGGTCCTCGCCGGGCCGGCGCAGGTGGGCGGTCATCTCCCGGAAGCCGGTCAGGACGCGGTCCCAGTAGGCGCTCAGCACCGGGGCGGCGCTGGGGTGGTTGCGCGCGGCGGGCATCGCGACCAGGTCCACCTGGAAGCGGGCCGCCGCGGTGCCGCCGTCCGCGATCACCGGGTTCGGGATCATCGGCTGCTGACCGGGCAGTGCCCCGACCCCGGAGATGTCCACCCCGCCGAGCGCGAAGCCGGTGCCGCGTACGGGCAGCAGGCCGGTCCGCAGTACGGTGCGGCGGATGGCCGTCGCCGCCACGTCCACCGCGTCGCCCCTGTTGCTGGGCGGGAAGGGGGCGGGGGCGTCGAAGAGGGTCTCGGCGTCCACGATCACCGGCACCGGACCGGCCGCGATCATGTTCTCGGCGTGCATGTCGGTACCGCCGATGAAGCGGAGAACGGCCAGCCAGTGTCCGACGCCGCGGTAGAACGCGGCGAGTTCGGCCTCGTCGGCGCAGTACCGGTGGTGGATGAACTCGGCCCAGCCGTAGCCCTCGCGCGCCAGGGTCCGCGGCACCCGGATCCGCTCGTCCGGCGCCGGGGCCCCGGGGAAGTCCGCGAACAGCTCGTCCAGCAGGTCGCCGAGTGCCAGGTCGGCCCCGGAGGGCCGGGGTTTGTACATGACGCTTCCGGAGACGAAGTCGACCCGGCTGACGGTCAGGCCGCCACGGTGGCTGTCGCCCGCGCCGAAGGTGACGGCACGTATCTCCCCGGCGGCTCCCCCCAGCAGCGGCCGGAGCAGCGACCGGTCCGCGGCCAACCGTTGCGCGAAGCCCGCCGTCGCCGCCAGCCACAGCCGCGCCACCGACGCGACCCGCGGACCGAGCGTCGGGTACCGGCCGGCCAGCCGGTCGAGGTAGCCCTCCTCGGCGGCCTGCTCGATGAACGCGGCCCAGGTGTCCGTACCGGCCGCGGTCACCGAGCTCCCGGGGGGCCGGACGCCGCCCGCCGCCAGGCGCAGCGCGTGGAGCTCGATCAGGAACAGGCGGGACAGCTTCGCGTGCAGGGACCTGACCAGGGCGGTGTGGCCCGCTTCCAGCACCACGTCCCGTTCCTCCCGGCCCAGGGCGCTGATGCCGGCCAGTCGCCGGGCCAGCTCCTCCCGCCATGGGCGGGCGACGGTGCGTACGGGTGGGGTGAACCACTCCGTGTCGTGCCCGTTCTCCAGCCTCGATCCGCTCACCGTCCGCCTTTCCCGTGCCGCTGTCCCGCGCCTTCAGGGCGCCCGGAGGGAGCGTGGGGAGCCATTTCGCCGGCCCGGACGGCACGGCCGTTCCCGGGTACGCGGGCGTCATGGCCCGGCGGTGGTTCCCCACACTCCTGCTGGTCGAACTCGAAGAGACCCCGCCCGGCGCGGGCACTCAGTGCCCAGCCACCCGCACCGGGGCTGTCGGCCCGCCGTGGACGGTCAGCAGCAGAAGCTGCCGTGCGAACCACTCGGGCTGGAGCAGAAGCCGTAGAGCGAGTCGCTCGGGTCGGTCAGCGCGGCCTCGGCCGCCGTGCCGCCGACGTAGAGAGGGCCGGCGGGGTTGGACTGGCCGTACGCGCTCTCGGCGCCCGACAGCCAGGCTTCGATCACGGTGGAGTGGGAGACACGGGTCTGGGGCATGGGTGGCCTCCGGACGTAGGGGGTTCGGGCGGATTGCCCAGCCCTGAGTATCGCGGTCCGTGACCACACGTCAGATGACCGATTCGGCCACGTTCCTGTGGGCTTCCTGGGACGCCGCGCCACTCGCGGGCCGGATGGGAGGGTGTGGGGGCGCACGACGACGCCTGCCGCGGGGGGCTCCGGCGCGCGGTCGGGCGGTGACGCGGCGCGTGGTGGACGCCCCGCCCCAGCGTTCGGCGTACCCCTCCGAGTCCTGCCAACCCGCCACCGTGTGCCAACGCTCTACCGGTTCAGCCGGACCATCGTCTGGACCAACGGCTGCCCGCCACCGCCCAGCGGTTCCACCCGTCCCCATGCCCCGAGTCCCCCGCCACGGGCATCGTGTCGACCGCGGGAGCGAAGCAGTGCCTGAAGTGAGCGGGCGAGTACCGGGGGGTCTTGCCCTGACCATGGCATTGGTGGCTCTGGGTTCGCCGAGCGCCTGGGCCAGTGCCCCGTCTGACGGCAGTCGGGAAGGCGACACGACTGCGTCGGGCGACCGCGAGGGCGACACGCTGTCGGCGACGGTCGGCACTGTCGTGCCTCGTATGTCCCCGCGTCGCTGCGTGCAGTACATCAATTCCGCCGTATCGGGTGCCGACTGCTGACGGATCTGGACGGGGGGACGCGAGCGTTTCCGGAGCAGCGGTTCTTCGGGTCCGCGAAGAACCCCGCCCCACCGCCTTCCGGTCTTCAGGGCCGCTTGGGGCCGTGCTCGGTCACGATGACTTTACCGGACGGCGCGACGACGAAAACGTTCCCCAACTTGGCCTTGGCCTGTTCGGGCATTTGGTTGACGGCGTTCTGGACCACGTTCTGAATATCAGCGTCAGTAATGGTGCCCTGCTGCATTCCCTGCTTCAGTACCGGGACGTTCATGGCGTCTGCCACGACGTGCACCAGTCCCTTTGCCGTGTTGTACGTGCTGACCTTGTCCTTGATGCTTTTGGCGAGCTTATTCTGGAATTCCGACAGGGTCTTGCCTGAGGTGACGCGGACATGGTCGCCCACGTCACCGCTGTCGGTGAACTCGTAGTCAGGTTGCGCGCCGCCCACACTCTTGTCCCCGGCCCTTAGGGTGCTGTAACCCAGCTCATGGAGCCGTTTGGCGTTTATGGGCTCGAGAACCTCGGTGAGGATGGTCGTGGGCAGGCTCGACTCAAGCCTGTCCCTGACCTCCTTCGAGAGGTGTGCGTCCGGCGGGAAGGCCTCCTTCATGCGCTGCAACTTCTCGTAGGCGTCGGCAGCCGAGAATTTCGGTGACGCAAGGGTGTCGATCAGGCCCTGCGCAAGCGTCTGGAACTCTCCTTCTTGCCCTCTGTGATGGGCGAGCCAGCTCTTGACGCTATCGTTCTGGAGGCTGAAGATGCCCTTTCCCTGGTTCAGGTCATTAACAGCCTTCGCGAAATTGTTCGTCCACTTGGCTCCGGCCTCGGCTGTCAGCCCGGCAGGGGATGCCACTGGGGGCGGAGGCGAAACCGGGACGGCTTCCGGTGCGGGTCCGCCGGCCTTTCCGGCGGCCAGGTTGCCGTGGGTCCCCATGATCCGGTCGAACATGGAACGGTCCAGCCCGCCTGGCGCTTCCTCGCCGCCTCTGTGCTCCGGGGGCGTTTCGCCCTGGAACACGATGTCCGGCGGCCGGGTCATCGACTGCGGGCGCAGCGCCTTCGTGAAATGTTCGACCTGCGGGTCGACGGCGGCGGCGGACGGCTCGACTTGCGGTGGATCGGTGGACTCGGCCGCGCCGGTTACCGTCGCCTGTTGCGGCTCTGCGTTCACGTCGCCCGCCGAACCGGCCTGGTCGTCGGGTTGCTGGGGGATCACTGCGGAGTTCGCAGAGTCCGTCGGCCCGATCTTCTCCGGGGCTACCCCGGGGGCTGTGAAGTGCTCCGCGAGGTCGTTGGTCGGGGCCGAGGGCTGCACCGCCGACGGTACGTCCGGCCCAGTCGTGGGCTGCTGGGCGGGCTCCGCCGTCTCGGCGTGCTCCGAGGCAGCGGTATCGGGACCATGCGGGGTGGCGGGGGCGGCGCTGAAGCCTGCCGCCTGCGGTTCGGAACCGTCGTTGCCAAGGGGCGGGGTCGGTGACGTGCTCTCCGGCTCCTTCCCGACCGGTGGAGCGGCCGGGTTGTCGGCGGATCCGCCCTCGTTGGCTGCCGTGTTCCCCGGCCCGTCCGGCGCGGTAGCGGCGGACGGCGCCGAGGTGGCGGCGCCCTGGTTGTGCGGCGGCTCTGCCGGGGCGGCGGTCGCCGGATCGTCGGGGAGCGGCACGGGAGACACCGGGTCGGCTGCCGTGGGCTCTGGCGGGAGGTTGTCGGCGACATACGTCGCAAAGCCTTCGACGACCTTCTCCGGGGAGACGGAACGCTGTCCGCCACCGGTGACCTGTTTGAAGTAGTCCTGGATGCCGCGGATCTGCTTTCGGATCGCGGGGAGATCGCCCTTGATGGTGAACGAGACCGCCGGACCGACATTCGATCCCGCCATGGCCACCTGCAACTTGAACATCCCACTGGCTGTCTCGGTGTTCTTCGGTAGCACAGTGCTCATCAGGTGTTCGAACGAGGTGATCGACGAGAAGTCTGCGGGCAGCCCGTACTCGGAAGAGTGCTTGGCGTCGGCGAAGAACTTGATCTTCCCGTCGAAGAAGCCGCCGAGTGGAATGGTGACGAAACCGGCCAATTGCGCGGTGTAGACATGGGCGTCCGACAGCAGCGTGCCAGCTGACGGCTCCTGGGCAGAACGCTGGGTCAGGACTTGCTTGTGCAGGAGGTTTCCGTCCCTGTCCCGCACCGTCCAGGTCAGTTTCTCCCGGACGTCGGCGGGACCGCCGAGGTTCGGCGCCGAGATCTTCTGGCCTTCGTCGAACCGTACGGTGACCGAGTATGATCCCCTGCCGTTCGGGAATAGCCCTTCGAGAATGGTGTGGTTGCCATTCCCGGGGGTGAGCACCGGGCCGTCAAAATTGACCAACGAGTCAGCCGGATCGGACTTCACTGCGTCGCTCACCGTGACGGTCAGGACCTCCGCCTTGACTACCCTGCCGTCCTCCGCGTGCCTGGCGGTGTACCTGTCCAAGGAACGCTCAAATTGCGTATTACTCACCCCGGCCAGCACACTCAGCAGGTGTTCGACTGACTTCGGCCGCAAGTCGGGGACCGACAGGCTCAGATCGAAGAGCTTGGGGCTTCGGGTCACCGAGTGCCCTGCCGCCTCCGCCTTGTCCACGAACTGCTCGACCTGAGACTTCAGACTGGCCGGCCCAGAGGCCTTTGCCGGGACGCCGGTGCCCTGCTGCCAGGCCTCAGGGGCCGCTGACGCCAGATGCTGCTCGAACTCGTCAGCGCTGAGTCCCTGACCCGCCCCTGACTTCGGGAAGACCCGGCCGCTCTGGTCCTGCAAGGCCTGTTCGGCGGCGGCCAGCGGAGTCTCCGGGTCCTGGCCGATCCGCGCCTCCTGTTGCTTCTGCTGCTCGCGGTGTTCACCGCGCATTTGCTCCAAAGCCCTGATCCGGGCCGTGAGCTGGGCCGTCTCGCGGTCGGTTATTCCGAGTGCCTCGCCGATCGTCTGGGCAAAGTTCTGGACGACGTTCTTCTTCTGCGCGGCGACCCGCTGATCGACCTCGTTGGGCACCGCCGCGGTGCCGGTCAGCTTGTCCTGCAGATCACGGGCCGCGCTGCCGAGCTGGTCGACGAGCCGGTTTCCGGCCGGATTGCCCTCACGGATCTGGTCGTTGGCCATACCTTGCAGGGCCAGGTTCTTACGGTGGTTCGCCAGGTCCTCCTGTGCTTGAACCTGGAGCTTGATCAGGTAGGACTCCCTGCTGACATCCTGGACCGTCTTCATATGCTCTTCGAGCGTGATCGCGGTGGCCATCGCCTCGATATCGCGAGGGTCGGTCCCCATCTGGTCCAACAGCTCGCGTACGCGCTGCGTGAAAGGGCTCTCCTCCGACGTCCTGACCTGCGCCACGACCTGTGCCATGGCGTCGAGTTCTTCTTGTGCCTGCCTTGCGATGTAGGCGGCGTTTTCCTTTTCGCTTGGGTTCTTTGCCGTGCGGACCTCCTCAAGCGCCTCTGCGAGAGTTTCGAGTCGCTGCTCCTGGTAGTTGTCCAGGCTTTTGGCGAAGTCGAGCGCTTTCTTGATGCGTGACACCGTGAACCGGGCGTCCGGGGCAGGTGCGGTTGGCTCGGCTGCAGTTGGCGCGGACGCCGTCGGCTCGGGTGCCGCGTGTGCGGCCGATGCCGCGTGTTCGGACGGTGCCACGGGCTCGGACGGTGCCACGGGCTCGGGTGCCGTCAGCTCGGGTGCCGCAGGCTCGGACGGCACTTGCACAGCTGCGGGCTGTTCCGGCGCCGTCTGCGCAGCCGGTGCCGCTTGGTGCTCGGGAGCCGTCGGCTCGGGCGGTGCCTGGGTGGCCGACGCCGCCGCCTCGACCGGAACCGCCTCGACGGGCGACTGCTGGACCGGGGCGGGTTCCAGAACGGGCTCCGGTGCGGACTGCTGGGCGCCGGTCACCTCCTCAGGCGGTCCTGGGGGCCGGCTACCGGCCTCCGGTACGCTGTCGGGCCCCTCCGGACCGCTGGGCTGCACGGGCGTGGGTTCGGATCCGGAAGTGTCACCGGACACCGGCCCGGCTGCCCCATCCTCAGAACTTCTGTCATTCCCCTCGGCCAGAGTGGTGTCTGGCGGCGTTTCCGCCGTGGGCTCATCCGGACGGTTACCGCCCGCCCACTTGTTGGCCGGGTTGCTCCTGAGGGACCGGTGCAAGCTCAGGGGATCGTCGAAGAACGAGTCGTGTCCCAGGCCTCCCCTGTTCTGGTCGCCGCCGTGGAAGGAAGGCGGCGTGCCTTCGTTTCTGATGTCCGGTACGTAGCCTTTCCACTGCGGGTCGATCCTTACGTGGCCGCCACCCCCGGACGACGGTTGGAGGGCTTGGGGAGCATGCGGAGTCTCGGGGGGCGCCATCGCCGCCGAGGCCTCCGCGCCGACCAGCTCTGCGACCGGCCGGCCTGCCGTTTCGCCGTTCAGGGCGGCGCGGAACAGATCGGCGGCGCTGGGTTCGTGGGGGACGTCGCTGTTCTGCGGGATCGTCGTCACGGCCCCGGGCGTCGTCGTGGGGGCGGCAGCTGGTTCGGACGGCGGTGCCTCGACGGGCGCGCTGCTGACGTTTTCGGCTTCCAGGCCTGCGGCCGACTGCTCGTTTGTGCCCCCGGCCAGGGCGAGCGGGGTCTGAGTGCCGTCCGGCAGGGTGAGCACGGGACCGGGCTCGGCACCCTCGCCCACCAGGCCGATCCAGCCGGACTCGACCACGTTCCAGCCGTCGGGGCGGAAGACCGTCCCGTCCGCCTCGACGCGCATCGAGACGTTGCCGAACCGGTCACGGTAGAGGGTCGTGCCGTCCACGGATTCCTTCGTGCCCCAGAACCGCAGCGGACCCCCGGCCTCCTCACGCTGGTAATACGTCGTCAGGGTCGGGCTGGACGGGACGACTGCCGCGATCACCTGCTGGTCGACAGGCGCGTCCACGCGGATGCCGCGCGCGTCGAACTGGGCCTGCTGGTTGCCGTAGTCCGGCATCGAGTACAGCCTCGTCCCTTCCGGCAAGAGGGCATCCGCGACCGGACCGTCCAGGCTGCGGAACGTGCCGAGCAGGCCGTGCGCCGTGCCGGGGCTCGCGAGCGAGGTCCGGTCGACGGGGATGAGCGTGGGCTTCTGTGTGTCAGCGACGATGAGCGACGCCTGGCCGTTTCCCCCGAAGTGGATCTGTTGGCCGTCGGGCGTGGTGAAGGTCGCCGAGATCCGCTGGAACGCGCTGGATGCCGGCTGGCCTTCGACGCCCGGACCGGCGGCCTGCACCGCGTAGCGTTCGACGATGTTGGGGAAGTTCGGGGTGGACGACTCGACGGTCATGGTGGTGCCCGACAGGTCGATCGTGCCCGGAGGCAGCGGTCCTCGGCCTGACCCCTGGGGCACCAGGCCGGTCTCTCCGGTGTGCGTGGGCTCGGAAACGGACGGGCCCTCCGTCCAGCCGCCGCCAGTGGTGCTCTGCGCCGCCGGTTCGGCGGGCCCCTGGGCATGCTGTGGCAGCGTCTGCTCCGGCTGGGTGCTGCCGTCGCGGACTGGGACGGCCGTTCCGTCACTCTTGATCAGGTACGCGTCGCCGCGGGTGCCGTCCGAATTCACCTGGTGCAGGACGCCGTCTTCCAGGGTGCCCTGCAGCACCGTGTCAGGGACGAGCGGATTTTTCGCGTTCTCCCTGGTGATAGCGACGTTGACGGGGCCTACGGAATTCTCGGCCTGGCCCGGCGTGGTCGTTGCGTCGGGTTCCGGCTGGGGCCGCGCTTCCGGCTGGGGTGTGCCGGGGCCGGCCGCATCGGTGACCGGAAGGACGCTCACGGGACCCGCCGCCACATCGGCGGGACCGCCGCTGGGCGTATCCGTGCCGGCGCCGGCGGGAGCGGCTTCCGGCTGGTGTCCGCCGGGCAGGGCCTCGGTGATGAGGCCCATGCCCAGGCCGAAGACCAGGCCGCCCTTGACGCCCTCCCACATCACGTCGCCGAGCGACTTGCCCTGGTTGGCGCTTGGGTCGTGCACAGCGTTGAAGCCGTACTGGAGGGCGTTGAACGCCGTGCCGGACACGATGCCGTTCGCGGTGCCGTAGGCTGTGCGCCCGGCTTTGTTCGCCGGGTTCTGCAGACTCTCGGCCACTGCCGGAGCCCACTGGCCGAGCGCCTTGCCGGCACCCCAGCCGACGCCTTCCGCGAAGAGGCCGAAGGCCAACCCGCTGCCGGCTTCATTGAGCACACGCTGCCCGTTGAACCCCTTGCCGTCGTTGTGGCCGTTGACGAGCTGGATGGTCTGTGTGATCGCGTCCGGCAGCGCGGCGAGCGCCACCGCGAAGAACAGTCTCCGCAGGATCGCGCCGATGCCCTCACGGGCGAGGAAAACGGCGAGCGCGCCCTCGGCCATGCTCTCGCCGCCGGTGACCACGGCGAGGGCGATGTCGATGGTGAGCTGGATGGCGAGCAGGGTGAGTTCGATGATGACCGACCACTTGGCGAACTCGGCCTGGTTCGAGGCCTCCAGCGCCAGAGCGGCGGTCTGGCGCGCCTGCTGGTACATCTCGTCGAGGTAGGAGTTCGGGCCGGTCCACTTGCCCCAGTGGTCGTTGAACGCCTGGAGGGAGACGCTCTGGACCGAGTAGTTGAGCATCTCGGCGGAGATGTTGCCGGCGTCGCCGATGGCGCGGATCCCGATCATCGCGTCGGTCCACGCCTGGCCCGCCAGGCGGCCGAGTTCCTCGTCGAACTCGGGCCACTCCATGCCGACCAGGCCGAGCGCCCATCTCAGCTCGGCGGGAAGTTCCATGCCCATCGGCTGCTCCCGGTCCTCAGCGCGCCCCGTCGATCTCGGACCTGAGCTGGGTGGCGTCCGTCTCCTCCGACTGGACCTGATCGTCGTATGTGCCGGCCCAGCCGCTCACGGCGTCCGAGATCCCCGGCAGACCCTCGTAGCCGACGACACCGGCCTGGCCCATCCAGGTCGTGACGGCGGGGAGGTACTTCTGCTCGAACGTCTTGCCCGTGGAGTCGCCGCCCCAGAAGTCCCCAAGCGGGGCCAGGTCGCTCGCAAGCTTGTTGCCCACAACCGCGGCTGCCTCGGCGGTCTGCTGGAACTGCTGGGCGGCCCTGTTCATGCCGTCCAGGTCCGCCGTGACGCCGTCGCCGGCCATCAGTCGTCCTCTTCTTGCGCCGGGCGGCCGAAGTTCGCGCGCCACGCGTCGAACGTCTCGTCACTGACGGGCTGGTCGCCGAGCGTCGTCAGATCGGCCGCACCGCTGATGACGTCCTGGTAGGGGATGTGCTTCGGCAGGAAGGGCCCCAGGATGCCCTCCATCTGCCGTGCGGCGTCGGCCGTCGCCTCGTTGGACAGTGCCATGATCCGCTCGGCGAGTTCCGTCGGGCCGCATTTGCGGTACGTACTCGGCTCGATCTCCAGTCCGAGCAGGCCGCCACGCGAGTTGACGGTGACCTTGATACCGCCGTCCGCGGTACGAGCGGTGCCGCGCACCTCGCGGGTGCTGGCCCGCACGTCGTTCAGCTTGGCCCGCATCCGGCCGTACTCCGCGAGGAGTTCCTCGGCGCGGGCCCGCATGGCGGCCCGCGCCTCGTACGAGCCGGTGCCCGGGGTCAACTGGACCCGCCGATCACAGCGGGGGCGGGGTCGGTGCCGGTGGACCAGAGGTCCTCGTCCTCGTCGAGCCAGGCGTTGCGGCGGCGCTCGTCACCGTTTCCGCCTGCGCCGGCGCCCGCCATCGGGGACATCGGCATGTACGGCATCCCACCGCGGGAACCTCCCTGCGTCGCGGCCTGCTCCTCGGCCGCGGTGGCGGCCGCCGCCTGTGGGTCGGTGATGAGGCCGTCCTCAGTGCCCGTGCCAGTCCCGGTCCCGGCGAAGGGGCTCTCCAGCAGGCCGTCGGAGCCGCTCGTGCCAAAGGACTCACCGTTCAGCCCCGCACCGCCACCGCCGAACCCGGCAGCGCTCGGGATGTACGCCGAGCCGGTACCGAGGCCGCTGGTGCCGGTCCCGAGGCCGGACACGGACGCGGGGGTGGTGAAGTCGGTGGGCGGGATGGTCACCGGAGGCACGGTGGGGATGGTCGGGCCCGTCGACGACCCGCCGGTCCCTGTGGTCGAGATCGGCGGCACGGTCGTGGTCGTGCCCGTACCGCTGTTCAGGCCGGGCACCGACGCCGTGGGCACGCTGGCCAGCGACGTCCCGCCGGTGCTCGCCTCGGCGGCGTTCTTGGCCGCGTTCTGGGCTGCCGCCGGGGTCGCGGTGGCGCCCTTCTGCTGCGAGGCCTGCGGGGTCTTCGGGGTCTGGCTCGCGCTCTGGACCGGGGTCTTGGGGGTCTGCGTCCCGATCTTCCCGCCGCCGAGCGCGGGGACGGCGCCCGGGGAACCGCCAGTGGCCCCGCCCTTCTTACCCGCCTTCACACCGATCTTGAGAGCAGCCGGCCTGGGGCTGCGGAGTTTGTCCGACGCCGTCGTATACGCATCGGCGACCGGCTTCAGAGCGCTGCGGAGCAGGGTCAGGTACTGGTCGACGTTCGCCTTCTGGACGTCCGGGTCCTGGACGGACCCGGCGGCCTTGCTCACGGTCGTTTCCTGCGTCTTGGCCCCGTCAGTCAGATTCCGGGCACTCGGCAGGAGGTTGATCTGCACCGGCTGGACGACGATCTGCGGCGCGGCCGTCCCGGAGTCGTCACCTGCCGCGACCGTCCATGTCATGGTGACTTGGCAATGCGCTCGGCTCTGGGCCTGGAAGCCGCTCTCGGTGTAGGTCGGCATCATCTGGAGCGTAAAGGTCTCGACGGTGACCGTGCTGAGAAGCCCCGGCGTGGTACGAACACTGACGTTCTCGGTCTGCGTCGCCCCGAGCGAACCGTTGCCATTGCTGCTGGTGCCGTTGGTGAGAAATTGCAGAACTTCCGCATCGAGATTATGAAAATACTGGGCCGCCTTCCTGGTGAAGGCATACCACAGCGGAGAGAACGTTTTGTATGTGGTCATGGCCGTCTGCCTGACAGGCACCAGGCTTCCCAGGATGCCCGCCATCGATGAACTGTCGGCCGTCGTACCATTCGCCACCTGTTGCGACGAGCGGTCAGTGAACACGTTAGCCAAGCCAACACCCCAGGCCCTCACCTGGTCGGAGTGGTTGTACAGCGCTTGGGCTCCACCGCTCTGCCAAGTCTGGTGCAGAGTCTGGTCAATGGCCTTGAGTGACCCTTTGCCGCCCTCCATGATCTCTTTGACGGACGTGCCGAGGTTCTGCCACGCGGTCGCGGCTGTGGACAGCGCGGCCTGCGAACTCTCAAGTGCCGCAAAGGCACTTTCGAACTGCTCGGAGGTCATAACGGGTATACTTGGGTCCGCCATGGCTCAGCTTCCTCCGAGTCCCGGTGACGACAATGAGGACGGGAGCGTCGTTGAGGCGACGGCGTCGTCAATGACCTTGGCGGCATTGTACTCGGACAACACCTGCTGATCATATTCATCCGAGGCCGTCTGTGCGGCAGTACCAAGGACACCGAGGTAGTCCGCCAGGTCATACAACGAGGAGTCCCCGGTCGCGATAAGGTCCTCCGTTCTCTTCAGGTAAACCTGGTGCAACGTGAGCGCCTCGGTGAAACCGCCTTTTTGACTGGCTTCACCGAAGAGTGGGGTCTGGCGTCCGAGGAGCGGTGCAGCATCGGTGCCACTGAGCCCCGTCACCTGTCCGGCGAGCCCGTTCCGTCCTTCGCCCACGTCACTGCAGTACTTTCTGATCGCGGCGATATCGGCCTGCAGACTGCCGTTACCGCCGCCTCCGACCGTGTCCGCCATCAGCTACAGCCCTCCCGTCACGCGGTCCACTGGCCGACGACCTTGGCGTCGGTGAACGGCCAGTTCTCGGCCTGCTGGGCGGTGAACGCGTGGCCCTGCTGCATGAACGCGTGGAGCTGGGTCATGTCGGCCATCCACTGGCTCATGACCTGCTGGAACTGATCCTTCGCGGCGCTCTCCCAGTACGGCATCTTCGTCTTCGCCGACAGGTCGTTCATGATCTGCTCGGCGTTGTTGATCAGCTGGTTGAGCTGGGTCGCGGTGTCACTCAGGGCTGCGTACTGCACATTGATGAACTGCTCGTCCATGAGAACCTTCACTCCTCTTTGCTGCGGCATCGGCGGGCGCGGGCGGGAACGCGGCCTACCTGGGGCCGGAGGCCGGCGTGCCGGAGGCCATGGCGCCGTTCAGCGCGTTGGACAGCTTCCGCGCCAGCTCGTCTTCCGCCTGGACGCTGGCCTGGTACGTCTGGGCCGACACGCCGAGGGTCTCGGAGATGTTGATGAGCCGCTTGATGGTGGAGTCCAGGTCTTGGCCGAAGATCTCCATGGCCTGGAAAAAGACGTTGGAACCGGCCGTCTGCCAGTTGGGCGCCACGCCCGCCATCAGGTTCTGCAGCTGGGTGAGCACCCCTTGGAGCTGCGTCGCCGCGGTTTCCACGTCATTCGACGCACTCCCCATCTGGGCAGTCTGGGTAGTGACGAAGTTCCCGGCCATGCGTGCACCTTCCTGCCCCGGCCACGTGCCCCCCGCGCCGGACTTCCCAGCGCAGGTATCACGTCAACAGGCGGAAACCAGAGGCGAGTTGATGAAGAGTCATATCTGGCGATCAGCTTAGGGCGGCCCCTGTCGCCACGGAAAGTGCATGAGACACCCACCGTTGTGAACATGCAGTCAAATCTCGGCCAAAGATGATCAGTGCGACGCCGCCGGGACCGGGATCTGCGGCTGCGGGCTCCCGTTGTGGTCGGGCAGGACGGGGACCGTCTCGGCCGCGTCGTGGGGGTCGAGGTCCGGGCCGGTGCGCAGCAGGGACAGGATGCCGGTGGGGACCGGGACCGGGGTGACGCCGGCCAGGCCCAGGGAGGACAGGACGGCGGCGTCCGGGAGCGGGTACTTGACGCCGAGGTCGGTGACCAGGTACAGCGTGCCGCCGGTCAGGCCTGGCGTGGGGAGGGCGCGGGTCAGGGCGGCGTGGCCGGAGGGGACGGTGACGGTGTCCGCGAGGGGGCCGCCGTCGGGGGATGCCGGGGAGGTGCCTGCCGGGGTGCGGGCGAGTTGGTCGGGGGTCAGGACGCGGGTGGTGATCGTGACGTTGGTGCTGGCGCCGGAGGTGTCGGTGAAGGCCGCGCAGACGGCGACGGCCTCGCCGGTGGAGTCGATGAGCCCGGGTGGTGTCGGGGGCAGGCCGCTGGTCACGCGGCGGGACGAGACGGGTGCCTGGCTCGCCTCGGCCGCCGTCAGGCTCTGAGCCGGGGCGGCGTGCGGGGCGTACAGCAGCAGGGCGGCCTGGGTCTCGGTGACCGGGGCCAGGCCGTCGGCGAGGGCGAGGTAGTGCTGGGTGCCCGAGCCCACGTTCGTCACTGAGAAGACCTGGCCTATTTTCGCGCGCTTTCCGCCGACCGTGGGGCCGGGCCGTCCCTTGTCGCTGACGGCGGGGGCGGCCAGGTCGGGGCCTTGGGGGACGGTGTCCAGCCACGCGGCGCCGACGCCCAGGGGACGTGCCGCCGCGTAGCCGAGGGCGGCCGGTACGTAGCTCGGCCCGATCCGGAAGCGCTGGTCGTTCCAGACCAGGTACAGGGTGCCGTCGGGTGCCTCCACCAGCAGGGCTTGGGCCTGCCCCAGCGGGGTGCCCGCGCTGCCGTCCGGGCCGAGGGTCAGCCGTACGTACGGTTTGACGTTGCCCGCCGCGTCGTTGGCCGGGACCGAGCAGGCGGTCCAGGGTGCGGCGAGCAGTGCGCCGGTTCCGGGGATCTCCTCGGGCGCGCCGGGGATCCCGACGGGGAGTCCCCGGGGCACGGTGCCGAGTGAGGAGGCGGACACCGAACTCGTCGTCAGGCCGTTGCCCAGCAGCAGACGCGCAGAGGTGTAGTTGAGCACCGGGTGCAGGGCGCCCCCGGCGTAGATGAACCGGCTGCCGGTGCCTTTCTCCACGATCAGTGCCTTGCCGTTGCGCCATGCCGTGGCGCCGCCCGGTGCGAGCAGCCCGAAGATGCCGAAGCCGGCCAGGAGCAGCGCGCCGACGAGCAGGCTGGAGAACATCGCGGTGCCGAGCCGGCGTACCGAGGAGTCCGGGCCGTCCGGGTCGCCGTGCAGCAGCGAGGCGGTCTGGCGGCGGTGGAGGAAACGGTACGCCTGGGCCTGGTCCCGTCGTCCTGCCATGGCTCAGCCGCTCAGCGCGCGGACGGCGGAGTACGCGTGGAGCAGCTGCAGCGCGAGCGGCACAAGGGCCAGCGTGACCAGCAGCTCGGCGAGGTCGGACACGCGGGCCCAGGGGGCGGCCACCCGCAGTTCCGGCTTGACCGCCCAGGCGAGCACCGTGCCGGTGGCGGCCAGCGAGAACAGCACGACCAGCAGCATGGCCGGCGGCCCGAACCAGGACGTCAGCCGTACGGCGAGGCCGGCCAGGACCGCCAGGCCGCTGCCGAGCAGCCAGAGCCGCTGGGCCAGCCCGGCGAACAACCGGGCACGCAGCACCAGCAGCACGGCGCAGATCCCGCACATGACGGTGGCCGCCCATTCGTCGCCCGTCCAGGCGCGGCCGGCGAGCATGACAGCGGCGCACCCGGCGGCCACCGCCCCGGTGGCACCCGCCAGGGCGGTCAGTGCCCGGTCGGCGGCCAGCGCCCGGCGTGTGATGTCCTCGCCGGACAGCGGCTCGCCGTGGCCCCGCAGTTCCTCGGCGGTGAGCGGAAGGGCGGGCGGTGGCAGGCCCGCCGCCCGGTAGGCCAGCCGGGGTGCCAGGGGGGTGAGGGCCAGGGCGGCGGTCACCGCGACGGCGGCGCCGGCTACGGCATCGGTTGCCATGGCCGTCAGCACCCCGGCCGCCGAGAGGACGGCGGCGGCGGTGATCCCGGTGAGGACCGCTTCCATGCGGTTCAGCGCGACGGCCCCGGCCACCGCCGCGACCAGCGCCGCGGCCACGCCGAGCAGCAGCTGCGGCGCCGCGAGCCGGCCCAGCGTACGGGTTCCGGCGAGGGCCAGCAGGCCGGCGACGAAGGCGAAGCCGGTGGCGGTGGCGGTCAGCGCCGTCCCGGCGGCCGCGCGGTAGGCGCGGGAGACCAGGGCGCCGGCACCGGTCAGCAGGACCGCGGTCACCGCGCAGGCCACCGCGGACCAGGTCCAGGGCGGGCCGGTCAGCAGCGCGGACGCGGACGCCGCCAGTCCCAGGACGGCCGCGGCCGCCAGGGCGGTGGCGCTGGTGGCCGCCTGGCTCCAGCGAAGGCCGCCGTCGCGCAGGGCGGTGCCGATGGCGTCGACCGGGTCGTCGAACGCGACGGCGGGCAGGGCGTCCTGGCGCGGCCGGACGTACAGCACCTCGCCGTCCCGGATGCCGAGGGCGGTGAGGTTGCGTTCGAGGTCCAGGGGGGACTCGCCGACGCGTTGCAGCAGCCAGCCGCCCTGGGCGGCGCCCTCTTCGACGGCGTCTTCGCCGAGGAGTCCGAGCAGGGCCGGCAGCAGACCGGCCAGCGGCACCGTGGCGGGCAGGGCGACATCGAGCCGTACGCGTGGCGCGGCCAGGGTGACTCGGCACAGATCGGCCCCGGACTGCGTAACCAACCCCGACCCCTCCCCGGAAGAGCCACCGCCGGTCCCGTGTTCCGCCGGTTCGCCGCCGGGCAGCTTAACCGACGCGTGTGACGCATTGGACGCCTGCGGCCACGGTCATCCCCCTTACGTGACACACTTCTTGATGAACCATCAGCGATCGGGCCGTGACTCGTTCCGCCTGCCCGGTTCCCAGTCTGGTGCTCTAGCATGGCCCGGCCCGCAGGTGCACCAATGCCGCCGACGCTGGAGGGCCGCCCGCTTGGCATCCGTCATGTTCCGTCGACCGCCGAGGCGGCCCGGCCCGGAACCCCCCAGAGGGGAACTGCTGCTCGCCGCGCCCCCCGATCTCCCGGAGCACCAGGGCGGCAATTTCGGCCAGCTGCTGACCTACCTGCCCATGGCACTGGGCGGCGGAGCCATGGCCTTCATGTATGTGGGCGTCGGCGGCAGCGCCGTCACCTACCTCGTGGGCGGCATGTTCGCCCTCTCCTCGGTCGGCATGATGTTCGGACAGCTCGGCCGGGGCAGCGGCGACCGGCGGCGGCGGATCGACGGGGAGCGGCGCGACTACCTGCGCTATCTCGGTCAGGTCAGGCGCCGGGCCCGGACCGCCGCCCGGCGTCAGCGTGAGGCCCTGAGCTGGAACCATCCCGAGCCGGACGCGCTGTGGTCGCTGGCGATGACCAGCCGGCGCTGGGAACGGCGGGCCGGCGACGCCGACTTCGGCGTGGTCCGGATCGCGACCGGGCCACAGCGGCTGTCCCTGCGGCTGATCCCGCCGGACACCAAGCCCGCCGAGGACCTCGACATCGTGGCCGCCCCGGCGCTGCGCAGCCTGATCCGGGCCCACGCCGACGTCCCGGCGCTGCCGATCTCCGTGGCGCTGCGCACATACTCGCGAGTGGACCTGGACGGCGACGAGCAGACGGTGCGGGGCCTGGTCCGGGCCACGCTCTGCCAGCTGGCGACCTTCCACGCCCCGGAGGACCTGCGGGTGGCCGTCTGCGCCTCGCCCGCCCGGCTCGCCGAGTGGGCCTGGCTGAAATGGCTGCCCCACGCCCATCATCCGCGGGCCAGCGACGCAGCCGGGCCGGTCCGGCTGATCAGCGAGGACATGGGCGATCTGGAAGACCTGATGGGCGCGGAACTCGCCGAGCGTCCCCGGTTCAAGCCCGGCGGCCCTGGCGGCGGCTCGCACCTGATCGTGGTGATCGACGGGGGCTTCGTCCCGTACGACGCACAGCTCGCGGTGGGCGACGCCCAAGGGGTCACCGTGGTGGACCTGTCCCGGGCCGTCGGGCATGACACCGACCGGAACCTGCTGCGGCTGTCGGCGGAACCCGACGAGCTGTTCATGATCGGCAAGGACCCGCAGGGCCGGGACAGCCGGCGCACGGTCGGCCGTCCGGACACGCTCGGACCGGCCCAGGCCGAGGCACTGGCCCGGGTGCTCGCGCCCTACCGGACCGGCGAGGACGCCCAGGCGCCGCGCCCCCTGGAGGCCCAGTACGACCTGCCGACCCTGCTCGGCATCGCGGATGTGGAGCAACTCGACCTGGAGCTGGGCTGGCAGCGCCGGGCGGTACGGGACCGGCTGCGCATCCCGATCGGGGTCGACCCCACCGGCACCCCCGTCGAGCTGGACCTGAAAGAGGCCGCCCAGGCCGGCATGGGACCGCATGGGCTGATCATCGGTGCCACGGGTTCGGGCAAGAGCGAACTGCTGCGGACCCTGGTCACCGGGCTCGCGCTGACCCACTCGTCGGAGGAACTCAACTTCGTTCTCGCCGACTTCAAGGGCGGGGCCACCTTCCTCGGTCTTGAGGAGCTGCCGCACACCTCGGCGGTGATCACCAACCTGGCGGAGGAACTGCCGCTGGTCGACCGTATGCAGGACGCCCTGCGCGGCGAGCTCGTCCGCCGTCAGGAACTGCTGCGCGCGGCCGGCAATCTCACCTCCATCCACGACTACGAACGCCTCAGGCAACGGGACGGCGAGGCCGGCACCCTCACCCCGCTGCCGACCCTGCTCGTCATCGTCGACGAGTTCAGCGAACTGCTCGCCGTGCGGCCGGAGTTCGCGGAGCTGTTCGTCATGATCGGACGGCTCGGCCGGAGCCTCGGAGTCCATCTGCTCCTCGCCTCGCAGCGGCTGGAGGAAGGCAGGCTGCGCGGCCTGGAGACACATCTGTCGTACCGCATCTGCCTGCGGACGTTCTCTGCGATGGAGAGCCGGATCGTGCTCGGTGTCGCCGACGCGCACGAACTGCCGGGTGAACCGGGCAACGGCTACCTCAAGGTGGACGTCCATTCCATGATCCGGTTCAAGGCCGCATACGTCTCCGGGGCCTACCGCCGGGCGCAGCACGGCGCCGTGCCGGCGGCGCTCGTCCAGCAGATCGTCCCCTACACCGCCGAGCCGGTGCCGGTGCAGGTGCCGGACCAGCCGGCGGCCGCCGAGCCCGACGGCGCGGCCACCGTCCAGACCATGGAGGTCGTGGTGGGCCGGCTGCGGGGCGCCGGACCGGCCGCCCACCAGGTGTGGCTGCCGCCGCTGGGCGAGTCCCTGACCGTGGACAGCCTGCTCGGCCCGCTCGCCGAGGACCCGGAGCACGGCTTGCGGGCCTTCGCGTGGCCCGGATGCGGCGCTCTCGCAGCGCCGCTCGGTGTGATCGACCGGCCGTTCGAGCAGCGCCGGGACCTGCTGGTGGCCGACCTGTCGGGCAGCGCGGGCCATGTCGGGGTGGTCGGCGCCTCCCAGAGCGGCAAGAGCACCCTGATCCGGACCCTGATCACGTCGTTCGCACTGACCCACACCCCTCAGGAGGCACAGTTCTACTGCCTCGACTTCGGCGGCGGCACACTGGCCCCGCTGGCCGGGCTGCCGCACGTCGGCGGCGTCGCGACCCGGCTCCAAGCCGACGTCGTACGCCGTACCGTCGCCGAGCTGACCTCGCTGCTGGAGGCCCGTGAGGCGTCGTTCGCCCTGCACCAGATCGACTCGATGGCCGCCTACCGGGAGGCCCGCCGGACCGGCCAGGTGACCGGGGACCGGTTCGGTGACGTGTTCCTGGTGGTCGACGGATGGACGACAGTCCGTCAGGAGTTCGACTCGCTGGAAGGCCCCATCACCACCCTCGCCGGACGCGGGCTCGCCTACGGCATCCATGTCGTCGTCGCGACCAACCGCTGGGCCGACTTCCGGCCCGCCCTCCGCGACCTGCTGGGCACCCGGCTCGAACTGCGCCTCGGCGAGCCCTTCGAGTCAGAGGTGAACCGCCGCGCCGCCGAGAACGTCCCACTGAACACACCGGGCTGGGGCCTGGACCGGCAGGGCAGCCACTTCATGACGGCACTGCCGAGGATCGACGGCTTGGCCACCGCCGACGGCCTGGTGGACGGGGTGCGCGGGCTGGTCTCCGCCCTCGACACGGCCTGGTCCGGACCGAAGGCCCCGTCGGTACGCCTGCTGCCCGCCGAACTGCCGCACGCCCGGCTGCTCGGCATGGTGCCGCCGGAACTGACCGGCATCCCCTACGCCGTCGCCGAGGACGACCTGGCACCGGTCTACACCGAATTCGACGCCGAACCGCACTTCCTGGTCTTCGGCGACAGCGCCTCCGGCAAGTCCAACCTGCTGCGCGTCCTGGCGACCGGCATCGCCACCACGTACACCCCGGAACAGGCCCGGCTGGTCGTGGTCGACTACCGCCGCACTCTGCTCGGCGCCATCACCACCGACCATCTGATCGGTTACGCCCACTCCGCCGACCTGGCCCGCTCCACGCTCTCCGCTCTCGCGACGGCGATGCGCGAACGCCTGCCCGGCCCCGATGTCACCCCGGCCGAACTGCGGGACCGCAGCTGGTGGTCGGGCGCCGACCTGTACCTGGTCGTGGACGACTACGACGTCGTCGGCACCCGGGAGTCCAACCCGCTGTTCCCGCTGCTGGAACTCCTCCCCCACAGCCGGGACATCGGTTTCCACCTGATCCTGGCCCGCGCCAGCGGCGGCGCCGGCCGCGGCCTGATGACCGACCCGGTGCTCCAACGGGTCAGAGAGTACGGCGCGCCCGGCATCCTGCTGTCCGGCAGCAAGGACGAGGGCAACCTCCTCGGCGACGCCAAACCGGTCCGGCTACCGCCGGGGCGCGGGCTCCTCGTCGGACGCCGGGGCGGCAGCCGCCTCGTCCAGACCGCCTACCTGCCGCCGCCATGAGAGACAGGTACCGTGCCGTCGCGGGTCCGTATCCTGCGCACCGCCACCGCGACCATGGGCAGCAGGACCGCCAGCGCCGCGCCGCCGCCCGCCAGGCCCAGCGCCGTCTCGGCGGTCCGGTCGCGGACGGCACGGACCGGCTGCGGCCGGGCCTGGCCGGGAGCCTGCGCGACGGCCTTGGCACCGCCCTCCTCGGGCAGCACGGCGGTGAGCGCGGCGTAGGGGTTCACCACGCCCCAGCCCCAGTGGCGGTCCGGCAGCGCCCCGGCCGGGTGGTCGGCGGTGGCCTCGATCCGGTGGACGATCTGGGCGGGGGTCAGGTGCGGCAGATACGCGCGCACCAGCGCGACGACCCCGGTCACGTACGGGGCCGCGAAACTGGTGCCCTGGTTGCTGACGAAGCCGGTGCCACCCGCTCCCGGGCCGACGATGCCGGCGCCGGGCGCGACCACCGAGACGGGGCTGCCCGTGGAGGAGAAGGAGGCAGGCTGCCCGTCAGCGCCGATGGCACCCACCGAGAGCACGCCCGGCAGAGCGGCCGGGTACTGAGGCTGATCGCCCTGCTGGGCGTCATTGCCGGCAGCGGCGACGATGACCACCTTCTGCGCGAGCGCGTACTTCACGGCGGCGACCAGCGCGCGGGTGGGCGTGGGCGCCACGATCGACACGTTGATCACCTGGGCTCCGTCGTCGACCGCGTCACGGATGGCGGCGGCGAGGTGATCGGTGGTGCCGTCCGCGTGATTGTCCGCCTGCCGGACCGGGAGGATCGTGACGTCGGGCGCGACCCCGGCGAAGTCGATGCCGGTGCGCCGCTTGGCGCCGATGATGCCGGCCACCAGAGTGCCGTGCCCGTCGCAGTCGGTGTCCGCGTGGTTGCCGTTGACCTCGTCGATCCCCGGCAGCACATGACCGCTGAGCGCGGGCTGCCGCGCGTCGACCCCGGTGTCGACCACGGCGACCTTGATGCCGCCGCCGGTGGTCAGCGGCCAGGCGCGCTCGAAGTCCAGCCGCGCTTGCGCCCACGGGCGGCCGGTGTACGAGCTGGTGGCGGGCAGTTGGCACACCGTGTTGGGCGGCAGGTCGGCGTACGCGGCGGTGGGCAGCGGCGGCAGTACGGCCAGCAGAGCGGCGAGCAACGCGGCCGAGCCGACGGCCTGCGGCAGCCGCATGTACCCGGACAGAGATCGCACGCGGTCAGCTCCTCGATAAACTCGTGTCACGGCCAACGGTATCCGTCGGAGGTAGAGCGTGCCTGACGCGCCGGAAGGAATCGTCGCCGAAGAGCGACTCGCCGAGGACGAACTGGGCGTCAGCTACCGGGCCCATACCGAAACGGCGGACGACGACCTTCTCCTGACGGTATATCACCCCGTGGTCGCCGACCGGCAGCAGCGCCGCCGGCTGAAGTCGGCGCTCGCACCGGGCGCCGGGCTACGGGGCCTGCCAGGGCTGCTCGCCGAAGAGAGCACGGGCTTCACACCCGAAGGGCATCCGTACCTCGCCACCGCACTGCCGGACGGCCCCGACCTCGCGACTGTGCTCGCGACGCGCGGGCCACTGCCGGTACACGAAGTAATCCGCGTCGGCGTCGAGTTGGCGTCCGTGCTGTCCGCCGCCCACCGCAAGGGCGTCCTCCACCTCGACGTGCGGCCGGGAAACATCTGGCTCGACGGGCCGTCGTCCCAGGTGCTGCTGCGCGGCATGGGCGTGCTGCGTGCGCTGCGCACCGTCGCGGGCATGACGGTACCGCCGTCGCTGCTCGTCCACGCACCGTCGGAGTCGCTCGGCTGGCAGACGCCGAGCCCTGCCACGGACGTCTACCAACTCGGTGCCACGCTCTACACGTTGCTGGCCGGTACCGCCGCGTATGCCGCGGAGGCGCGGCTGAGCCAGGCGGCCCTCTACCACCGCGTCCTGCGCGGCGACCCGCCCCGGCTGGCCAGACCCGACGTCCCCGCCGACCTGGCGGCCGCGGTCTACGGCGCGATGGCCGTCGACCCGGCGGCGAGACCGGACCTGGCCGAACTCCACGAAACGCTGACTGCTGCGGTTGGTACGGCCCGCCGGGAGACCGGCACGGACCCCGACACGACACAGCCGGCCACACCGGCGGCACCCACCATCACGACGGCCGCGCCGGGCACGGCGGCCGCAGTCCTGGCCTCGACCGGCACCACACAGCCGGCCGCCCCGGCGGCACCCCCCACAGCACCCACCGCCACAGCACCCACCGCCACGACGGCCGCGCCCACACCCGACCCCGCGGGGACTGGTGCCGCTCCGGTCTCCGCCCCGGAACAAGTCGTGGCACCGGAGTCAGCAGCCGGGGCCGCGACGGCCCGTGCGTCGCGTGGCGGTTACCTCGGGCTCGCTCTGCTGGTCGGGCTCGCGGTCGTCGCGCTGCTGGCAGGGTTGGTGTGGGGCGCGGCGACCCGCGGGCACGGTACGACGGCGGGCGCCATGGCCACGTCCCGGCCTGAGCCCACGCTCTCCGCCTCCCTGCTGACGGAACCGCTGCAGGACAAGTACCTGGCGACCAAGGTCACGGCCGCCCCGGAAGACGGCGGCCGGCTGCTGGTGAGCTGGCAGAGCCCACAACGGACTGACGGCATCACGCAGTTCATCGTCGTGGCCCAGGTGAACAACCGACCGGCCTCGGACCAGACCGCCGGCCCCGGCGGCCGGAGCGTCGAGTTCAGCGGCCTCGCGCGGCACCAGAGCTTCTGCTTCCGGGTGACAACGGTCGTACGCGGCACCGCCGGGAGCCCGCCTGGCTACGCGCTCACCCAGCCAGTGTGCGCGGTCTCCGGCTGAGGGGCCGGGGCCGGGGGCTCCGGGCTTGGGGTCATGGACCGTACATTCACGTGCGTGACGGGTCGTCCGCAGCGGTGCCCGGAATCCCGCACACACATACACGTCAGCGTCCAGGACCCCGACCCTCCGCCCCCGACCCCGTCCCCTCACCGGCGTTCGTCCCCGGCAGCGTCCTTGTCGCGGGCGCCCAGCGCCGGTGTGACGGCCCTGCGTCGAAGAATGTTGCTCCGCGCGGATCAGGTCGGCGACCGCGCGAAGTCGGCTCTGCGACGGCCAAGCGATCACTGTTGTCACGGGCGGAGCATCCAGGACCGGCACGGCGGCGAGATCCCGCCGCAGGCCGGTGCCGGCGGACTCGGGCGTGTTCACGGTGCGGCCGAGCGCGATCAGCTGGAAGAGCTGTGTCAGGTTCCGTACCTCTGCTCCGTGGTCCTTCCGGGTAGCTGCCGCCGGGACGGAGCCAGCGACGCCCCCTGCCTTCGGCGGAGGTACCCCCACTCCCGGAGGCCCCGGCCCCGCCCCACCGACCGGCCCCGACAGCCCCGTCAGGTCATCGCCTGAACCGCCGACGCACCTCGTCGGCAACCCTCCAGGCCTCCGCCGCGTCCGTGACCGTGGCGAGCGGACCCCAGTTCCCCTCGGCGAAGACCACCCGTTCGGCCAGGACGCCCAATGCCACCACCCGGTCACGCCGCTCCGCCGCCGTGCCCGCCGCCGCACGGGCCGCGATCTCGGCGGCGGTGCATGCCTCGACCGGTTCGCCGGTGCGCCGTTCGACCGACTCCATCACGTCGTGCCAGGCGCCGACCGTCCGGCGGCTCGGATCCGGGTCGCGCCGTCTGCGCCGGCGCCGGGTCATCCGGCGCACCCGGGGTACGAGGGCGCGTACGGCCAGCACGGCCACCGCTGCCAGGGCCAGCGCGCCCAGTGCTTCAGCGGCGTCCCGCCCCCATGCCCGGTGTGCGGCGGGCCTGGCCGCCTGCGGCCGGGCGTGCGCCCCCGGTGCCTGCCGCCGGGCGCCGCCGGGCTGGCCCGCGGCGGCGACCTGCTCGTCCAGCGACTGCTGCTGCGCGGACTCGCCGACGGACGACGCCGACACCCGGCCGGCCGCCGACGGCACGGGGTAGAACGGCCACCACCCGAGCCCGGACAGGTACACCTCCGGCCAGACCAGCGCGTCGGTGGTGCGGACCTCGTACCGCCCGTCACCGACCGCGTGTCCGGGGCCGAAGCCGACCGCCAGCCGGGCCGGAAAGCCGGCTGAACGGGCGAGCAGCGCGAAGAGCGTGGCGAAGACGTCCTGGCTGCCGCGGTGAGTGGTGGTCACCGCGAGTGCCAGCGCCCCGTAACCCTGGCCGGGGAAAGCCCGCGTGTCGTAGGCCAGCAGTCCGCGCAGCCGGTTCTGCAGCAGGATGAGCTGCTGGTACGGGTAGCTCGCGCCGGCCATCGCGGAAGTGCCGATCGCGGCGAGCTTCGGCGGCAGTCCGGCCGGGACGTCGAGGTCGGCGGCGAGGTCCGCGCCGCTGCCGGGTACCGCCTTGGCGAGTCCGGCGACGGTGGGCCGCGGGATCCGGGACATCACCGTGTAGGTGCGGCCGCGGGCCGCGCTGCCGTCGTCGGTGGCCAGCACGCCCAGGCTCGCGGTGGAGACCTCGGCGCCGGCCACGTGGCGCGGGGTGGCCGCTGCGGGGAGCCATGGCCCGGGCAACCCGGACACCTGGATCCGCTGGGTGACGGTGACGGACGGTCCGGCGTCCGTGGCCGTGTCCGCGCCGGCGTCAGCCGGGAGCGTGCTGCCGGACGGGCGGTAGAGCGCGGACGAGGTCCAGCCGGTGCCGTCGTACCGGTCGAGGACCAGCCAACGGGTGTTGACGCGGCCCCCGGCCGCATCCCCTGCGTCCCGAACGGTGAACAGCGTGCGCGGGGGCGCCGACACCCAGGCGGCCACCTGGCCGAACGCGTCGCCCAGCGCGGACGGGCTGGCCGCGGGGTGCACCAGGCGGCGCGGGTCGGCGGCCGGCCTGGCGCCGAGGCCCGGCGCCGCCGGGACGGCGTAGGCGGCGACGGCGGCCAGCGCGACGCCCATGGCCGCCGCCGGGAGCCGAGGACCGGCCGACCGGGCGGCCAGCAGCACGACCCCGGCGCCGAGCAGCAGCGCCGCCGCCGGCACCGAGCCGGGGCTCGCGGCCGGCACGGTGGCTGCGGTGCCGGCCGCGAGCACCACCGCCGGGCCGCAGAGCGTCGTCAGAGGCCCGGCGCCGCGTACCGCCGCCTCGGTGGCGCCTGCCGCCGCCCACCAGACCAGGGTGCCGATCAACAGCAGCAGTCCGGGCGTCACCGGTGCCGGGAGCGAGCTGACCAGCAGTTGCCGGGGGCCGCCGGGGAGCCCGGCGACCATGGCCGCCCAGCCCCGGGGCCCCGTCCCGGGCGCGGCCAGCGCCCGCGCGGCGAGCGGCAGCAGGGCGGCCCAGGCCAGCACAGAAGCGGCGGCTGTGACGGCGAACGTCACGCCGCGCCGCCGTGCGGCGCATCTGCCGAGCGCCGCCACCGCGCCCGGCACAAGGGCCGCGACCGCGCACAACGGGAGCAGGGTGCGCACCGGAACGGCCCCGTCGAAGGCGAGTCCCGAGGCGGCGGCCGACACGACGGCCACGACGGCGGGCAGTACCGTGCTGCCGGTCCAGGCCCGCGTCACAGCGCACCCCGCTCCGCCGCCGATTCATCCCCAGCGGCCCGCCGAAAGCAGCCGACCGACGCGAGCAGCCGCCCCACGGCGAACCGACGGACGGCACCCGAACTCCCCGCCCAAGCCCGCGTCACAGCGCGGCCGCCGCGTGCCGTTGCCAGCGGCGGCAGAAGTCGGCGGCCAGTGCGGTGTCGATCACGGTGAGCGCGGGCTCCTCGGCCGCCGGTTCGTCCCCGGCGGTCCGCCGGAAGCGGCCGACCAGGGCGGGCCGGTGCCCCACGGCTAGCCGGCGGGCGGCGGCCAGGTCGGCCTCGGTGGTTTCCCCGCATGCGATGACCAAAAGGCCCCGCGACCGCACGCCCCGCATCCGGTCGGCGATCCGGGGCAGTCCGCCGTCGTCTGCCACTTCGACGGCGGCCAGTTCGTCCAGGGCGGCCCGGATGTCGCGGGGGCCGCCGCGTCCGGTGGTCATCGTCTCGCCGGTCACCAGGCGGGCCGGGATCTGGGTGTCCCCGGTGGACATCAGCACGGACGCGGCCGCCTCGACGGCCTCCTCGAACATCTCCGGGTCCGGATAGGCCGCCTGGTCGGTGACGAGGACGACGGTGACCTCGGGCCGGGTGACATCCACGTTCTGACGGACCATCAATTTGTTGGCGCGGGCGCTCGACCGCCAGTGCACGCTGCGCAGGTCGTCACCGGGCACGTACTCCCGCAGCCGGTGGAAGGTGACCGAGCCGTCGAGGACGGTCTCGGCGCCGCCGCCTTCCCGGTCCATCGAGCGGGAGGCGGCCAGCAGGTCGAACGGATGGGTGCGCGGGTGGATCAGCAGCGTCTGCCGGTCGGCGGCCTGCCCGTCCCTGACCAGCAGGCCGAACGGGTCGCTGATCCGGGTGTCAAGCGGGCCGAGCCGGGCGGTCCCGCGCCGGTCGGTCGGGATCGGGTACCCCGACTCCGTGACTCCCTGGCCGGGCAGCTGCGGCAGCGGTACGGCGATCCGCCCCTGCCTGCCGCCCAGTTCGTGCCGGTCCCACACGGTGACCGTGGCGCTCCGCCGCCGCGCGGTGCTGCGGGCGGTCAGCAACCCGACCGCGGGCTCACCCCGGGTGACCCGGTCAGGGAACACCTCCCGGGACAGCTCCACCTTCGGGCGGGCGGCCAGCGTCACCGCGGCCACCGCCAGCACCGCCAGCGCTCCCGCGCCCAGCAGGACGAACGCCGGGTAGCCCAGGGCGTACCCGGCACCGGTCAGCAGCAGCGCTGTCAGCGTGAGACGCCGCCCGAGCGGAGTCAGCCTCATCAGGATCTGCCTTCGACGTCGTGGGGCACCTCGACGGAGGCGAGCGCCCCCTCGACCACGGCCGTGGGGGTGAGGCCCTTCACATGGCCTTCGGTGGTCAACAGGATCCGGTGGGCGAGCACCGGCACCGCGAGCGCCTTGACGTCGTCGGGGGTGGCGAACGAACGCCCCTGGGACGCCGCCCGTACCTGGACCGACCGGAGCAGGGCGAGGCTGCCGCGCGGGCTCGCCCCGAGTCGTACCTGCGGCACGTCCCGCGTGGCGGCGACCACGCGCACGATGTACCGGCAGAGCGCGTCCGCGACATACAGCGACTCGGCCGCGCGGATCATCTGCTGGACCTGAGCGGCGTTCGTCGCGGGCTGGATGTCGGAGACCCGCCGTGCTTCCCGGCGTCCGTTGAGGACGGCGACCTCGGCGTCGGTGTCCGGGTAGCCGACGGAGATCCGCATCAGGAAGCGGTCGAGCTGGGCCTCCGGCAGCGGATAGGTGCCGTCCATGTCCACCGGGTTCTGGGTGGCCACCACCACGAACGGCGCGGGCACCGGGTGCGCCACGCCGTCCACCGTCACATGGCGCTCCTCCATCACTTCGAGCAGCGCCGACTGGGTCTTGGGCGAGGCACGGTTGATCTCGTCGGCGAGCACCACCCCGGCGAACACCGGACCGGGCCGGAAGACGAACGTGGCACTGCGCTGGTCATAGACGGACACCCCGGTGACATCGGAAGGCAGCAGGTCCGGGGTGAACTGGATGCGGCTCCACGGGGTGCCCACGGCGGCCGCCAGCGACCGGGCGATGGTGGTCTTGCCGACCCCGGGCACGTCCTCGATGAGCAGATGCCCCTCGGCAAGCAGGCAGATCAGCGTGAGTTCGACGGTCTCGGGCTTGCCCCTGACGACCAGGCAGACGGCCTCGCACAGCCGCCTGAAGCGGGCTGCGAACTCCTCCGGCGGCAGCGGGCGAGCCGGCGGTACGGGCGCGGCGGCGCCGGCGGCGGCGCCAGGGGAAGCAGTGTCGCTCGTCACAGGGTCCTCGAGGTCATCGGGATTCTCGGGTTTCTCGGGGTTCTCACGCTCTACGGCACCGGGGCGATCGGCGTCCGGCAGCGGAGCAGGCTGTCCGCGTCATCCGGGTTCGGCAGCCACAGTTTGCTGGCCCACCCGAAACTCCGGCCGTCCGTCACATACATCCAGGTGGAGTTGTAGGCGCCGTCGTCCTCGATCTTCTGGCCATTGGCGTAGGTGCAGTAGGCGGTGTACTTGTCGCCCTTGGCGGCGCTCCAGGCCACCGAGGAGTCCTCGGTGTAGCTGGAGTAGATCTTCACGGCCTTCTGCATCGTCACGGACTTGGTGTCCTTGCTTCCCGGTACCGCCGTACGGCTGCTGGCCGGGCCGGCGCCGGCGTCGTCCTCCGCCTTGACCTGGAAGGTGTAGCTGTGGCCGGGGTACAGCTCGCTCACCGTGAGGCTGGTCCCGGAGATGGTGGACGAACCCGTCGACGCTCCGGACCAGCTCACCACGTACCGCACCGAGCCCGCTCCCGTGGCGGTGACCGCCTTCCAGGCCAGGTCAACCACGCGGGTGTACGCGGGCCGCACGGTGGCGGTGAAGCCCGCGGGGGCGGCCGGGGCGCGGCAGGGGTGTGCGGTGACCGCGCCGGCCGGTACCTTGCGGCCGTCGGTGCCGACCGAGCTGACCGTGAAGGTGTACTTCACCGAGCAGGTCAGCCCGGTGACCCGGATCGACGTGGCGGACTGCGTGGTCTGGGTGCCCGCGTGGGGCGCGACCGCCACCTGGTAGTCCGCGATGGTGCCGCCGGAGGCCGGGGCCTTCCAGGTCACGTCGACATACCCGCTGCCGGGCGTGGCAGCCACGTCCGCCGGGGCCAGCGGCGCCACATCCACGGTCGTGGGCTTCGAGGAGGGCTTCGGGGTATGCGGCGGAGCGGACGTCGGCGGCGACCCGCCGCCGGTCCCCGGCGAGCTCCCGGACCCGGTTCCCGCTCTGCCCCGGGTCTGCGTGACGACCGGCGCGGAGACCGGCGGAGCGGCGGAGGTCGGCACGGACGCGGGCCGGGTCGACTGGTCCGGCGTCGATGAGGTGGTCGGAGAGGGTACGACGCCGTCCGAGAAGCGGTGCCGGCCGTCGGTGACCGGAATGCCCTGACCGACCTTGGCGACATGGTGCACGGTGCCGTCCGACCCCACCGCGACGGCGCCGGTGTCCCCCGGGGAATTGAAGTAGGCGACGTCGCCCACCACTTCGGCGTCGAACTGGCCGGGCTTGCCGGTGACGGTGACCCGGCCGCCCAGCGTCGCCGACGACAGGTCGTATGTCAGCGCCTGCCCCGTGGTGTAGTCGGGGACGTAGACCCGCGAACCGGCCTCGACCGGCGCGCCGAGCCGGTCCGACCCGACGTCGGATCCGAGCGGGACGGGATGCGAGGTCCCGCCCTTGACATCGGTCAGCACGAGGGCGGGCGTGCCGCCCTGGTTGGCCACCATGGGCACGGTCGTGGTGTCCGAGCTGGACGGGACCAGCAGGTCGGCCCCGGATCCGGCGATCCCGGACGGCAGCGCGATGGTCTGGCCTCCGCCCCGTCCCACCGGCATGACCTGGCCCGAGGTCTGGTCCACCGCCACCGGGGTGCCGCCCGCCAGGGTCATCACCAGGCTGTCCGCCGCGCCCTTGCCGCCGACCTGCACGGCCGTCCCCGGGCCGGTGCTCCCGACGGGCAGCACGGTGCCGTCGCTCAGCACGGGCAGCCAGAGGGTGCCCTTGGTGTCGACCACCGCCTGCCGGCCCAGGGTGCCGCGCACGTGGTACGGGGCGGCGGTGGGGCGCATGCTCACCGGGTCGATACGGGTGACGGTGCCGGCCGCGTAGTCGACCAAGTACGCCACATGCCGCCCGGGGAAGACCTCGGTGCCGTGCCCGATGCTGAGGGCCGGCCCGGCGGTCAGCTGATCGGTGTCGATCCGGGTGACGGTGCCGGACACCGGGTCGGTCACCAGTACCGTGGAGGCCTCTTGCCGTACGGTCAGCTCGTGGCCTTTGGCGCCCGGTATGTCGAGCTCCACACCGGTGCGGCCGGCGGCTCCGTTGACCAGGCTGACGGCGCCGCGGCCCGTCGTGGGCAGCCATGCGTCGTCCGAACCGGTGATCATGCTCAGCGGGGTTCCGCCATGCCCTAGGGCGAATCCGACGGTGCCCAGAAGCAGGGTGACGACGATACCGAGGCCGACCAGCCGTGAGGAGCTGAAGCGCCCCGATAAGCGCCTCGCGAAGCGCCCGAGAATTCCCACGACACCCACCCTGGCCGTCGAACGCCCTGCCGATTCAGCTGACGGGTTCAGCGTAGCGGTCACCGAAGCGAACTGACAGCCCGTAAGGCAACCTGTGGATCAGCGTTACTCCTTGCCCCGTCCGGCCGGGGCAAGGGGCTGCCGTGTTGCTGTCAGGCCTTGCCGCTGCCAGGCCTTGCCGCTGTCAGGCCTTGCCCTGGAGCCGCATGGTGCTGCCGGAGGAAGAACAGGCGGTGGCAGCGGTGGCGACGGCGGCCACGGTCGCGGCGACGGCGATCAGGCGCCGTCCGGTGGGTCTGGACGAGGTGCGGGTGGGTGACATGCATCTCCACGGTGAGAAGTTGCGCGTCATCGAGGAGCTGCGCCGCAACAAGGATTTGTGGTTCAGCATCGAGGTGCGCATCACCTACCTGGAGCGCCAGTCCGAGCTAGGGATAGGGGAGACCCGGAAGGCTTTGGAGCGGTACCGCAAGCCGTACCGGACCTGGGCGCTGGCGAAGACCGCTGCCGAGAAGGACGCGCACGACGGACCAAGGAGGAGCGCTGGGCCTTGCTGGTGGAGGACGCATTCTCCCTCCTGAGCGGCGCGGCCCACGACGACCCGGGCACCACAGACCGGTTCGAGTGGTCCGGCTCCGAGGCCATCACGCTCAACGCCCTGGTGGCGGGCGTACTCACCCAGCTGGCCAACGACCCGGAGCAGAGGGCGCTCTGAAACGTGTGCGGGACAGGTACATGAAGAGGATCACGAAAGCGTCGCTCGTCACCCTCTCGGCTGCCATCGTGGCCTTGGGGCAGACGGGAGCCGCACACGCCGATGCCCACCACTGGAACAAGACCAAGAAGTGCCATCAGAAGGACCTGGACGGGCGGAACATACCCATCCGTATCGGCAACAGCGAACTGGGCTGGGCGCATTTCTCCAGCAATCACAACATCCGCACCTGCCGCATCGTCAACGCCCCTCTGAACGGCAAGGCGGACAAGAACGACGGCAAGGGGGGCCTGGAATACTGGGGCTACGCCTTCGACGGCACTCACCCCCAGGTGAAGATCATCGTCAAGGCGCAGGTCACCCGGCGTACGCAGGACGATCGGTACGACGCCGGAAGCGGGCAGATGATCGGTGTCAACACCGCCTGCTGCAAGGGCATGAGGAAGTGCCCCGACTGGATGAACCAGTCTGCCGTCGAGTTCAAGCGCCGAGCGGGGAGACACCCGCAATGACGCCGTGGGAAGTAGCCGTGGCACAAGCCGACGTGACCGGCCACCTGATCCTCTACACGCAAGCACCGATCGTGAAGAAGATGCGCGTCCGCGGCGTCCTCCCGAGCCCTGGCGGGACGCCGGCCGTGCGGATCGCGCTCGGCCGACGGAAGGCGACCGTCACCGACCTCCTCACCATCTACGAGATCCCGCTCTTCCGGCAGGACGAGGTACTGCTCCCGTGGGAAGCAGTCAGCCGCGTGCGGCATGAGGCGGGCAGGGTGCGGTTCTACTCCGGCGGTCAGGTGGACCACGTCTTCGACGCTCCGCTGATCAGGCTCGCGGAGGAGGTGCCCGCCGAGGAGCTGCCGGAGGACCGGGCACACATGCTTCTGACCGCGCTGAACTGCCCCGTTCCGGGCTATGAAGAGCGGGAGAAGGCGGAGTCGCTGCTGGTCGGCTTCCTGTACCTGAGCAAGGGCCGGATGCGGCTGTACGTACGCCACCAGGGGGACCCCGACGCCGTGGCCTGCGACGTCCGGCTCGCGGAGGCAGGGCCGGCCGTGATCGCGGAAGTGTTCTCCCGCTCGCGAGAGCGGGAACTCTACGAGGAACCGGAGGACGATCCGCACTGCACAGCCGTGCTGGACCTGACGCACTGAGCTGACGACATCCCATGGGGATCAACGGAACCCCACGCCCTGGGCTCTGGCTGACGCGGCCCGCCTCTGCCTGGCCTACGGCACCGAGTAGCGGCGCACCGAGGCCGCCGAGCGTGACCCTCTGGAGACCCTGGCGGCTTACTCCAGCCTGAAGGAACCACCCTGCATGGCACGGACGAACCCACGGTCGCCTGCGGAACTTCAGTTCCCGGCCATTGTGGCGGGCGGGGTCTGACGGTACCCCGCCCACCGCAATCGGTACTAGAATCTGTACAGGATCCTGGCTCTACATGGGTACGGTGACAGCATGGAGATCCCCGAAGTCGTGACCGTCAGCGACGCGCGCGCGAGGCTGTCGCGGATTCTGAGTGACCTGTCGGAGTCCGGCGCGGACGCCGACCCCGTCCTGATCGGCGCCCACCGCAAGCCCCAGGGTGTCCTTCTGTCCGTCGAGGCCTTCGAGGCGCTGAGCGGCCGGGCGGCGCGACGTGCGGCCGTCGCCTCGGCCACCGGCTCCATCGAGGCCGAGGGTCTCCACGCCTCTGAGGCATCCGACCGCGACACCGAGGCGTACGTGAAGGGCGACCTCGACGCGGACACCCTTGTCGCCCGCGCGATCGCCCGCCACCGGCAGACCTCGGAGCGGCGGGCAGGGTGAACGATCCGTACGCCATGCCCAACGGCGTGCTGCGCAACAAACTCGGCATCACCGACCATCAGTTGTTGGCGGCAGCGGAGGCGGACATCACCCGGGCACGCCTCGTCATGCTCGCCGAACGCCCCCTGCCCGGTGCGTACGACCTCGGCCATCTTCAGGCATTCCATGCAACGATCTTTGGTGACATCTACTCGTGGGCAGGCGAGTTACGCACTGTGAACATCGCCAAGCGCACACCGTTCTGCCCGGCGAGAAACTTGGTGGCGTACGCCGACGAGGTCTTCGACCGTCTCGCCTCCTCCGGTCATCTGCGGGATCTCCCCCGGCAGGAATTCGTCATCCGGCTGGCCGAGCTGTACGGCGACATGAACGTCCTGCACCCGTTCCGCGAGGGCAACGGTCGTGCCCAGCGGGCGTTCCTGGGTCAGCTGAGCGCCGACGCGGGATACGAGCTGAACTGGTCGGGCTTGGACCCCCAGCGCAACGAGGACGCCTCGGTGAAGAGTTTCCTCGGCGACAACAGCCTCCTGGAGCAGGTGCTCGACGAACTCGTCCCCATCACGGGGTGAGGCCTCCATCTCACGACCGGCAGGCGCGGCGCCCGGCGCGAGTCAGGCCGAAACAGAGTACGCCGGTTCCCCGGCCTCGCGATGCATCAAGCCGAAGCCGAGCAGCCCTCATCTGCTCCCGGCGCACATGTCCTGGGACCTCATGCACCGATGCCCCCGAAGCATCGGCCGACGCCCTGGACGACTCCCCCACTCGTGGTCGTCTGGCACTTCCAGCTCGGAGTCGAAGATGCGGAGTGAGCGTCACACGGATGCTTGTTCCGCGGGGCACCGTGCGCGGCGATCAGCGGTGATTTCAGCCTGATAAATGGGGTGATATTCCCTATGTCAGGCGTATGCCGTGCGTGGCAGTATGGCTTGTGTGGCTATTGGCGCTGCAGACCGGCGAGAGGGGTACATCATGATCGCCAAGCTGCTCGGCAGGCTGTTCTTCACCCGCCACTACGGTGCGTACGGCGTCCACGAATGGGACGCGTACGCCGGCGACGACTAGGAGCGAGCGCACTGGCGGCGGGCGCCCAAGGGCGTCCGTCGGCTTACGGTCGCGCTGTCGGCCACATCGGCCTCATCGGCCTGGACAGATGTGAGAGCCGGGGACGATCTCATGGGCCCAAGGGATGAGCCGCCGCGGCTGCCCGAAGGCGGCTTCGCGGCCTGGAGCAGCGACCGGCTGGCGATGGCGCGTCGTGGCGCCGAGGAGTGCGGGGACGTCTGGCAGCTGGAGCCGGGGGTCTATGTGGCCGCCGCGGCCGGGCCGTGTGAAGCGGTGCTGCGGCGCGCGCAGGACTTTCCGAAGGCACCCTCGCCGCTCTTTCCGCCGCTGAAGCGGTCGCGGTCGAAGCGGTCGGGCGGAGCGCCGACGCCCGAGGAGCGTGCCCACGCGCACGCCGCCCGCATGCGCGGGCTGCGCGCGCAGGCGGTCGCGGCCCGGATCGGTGAGATCGCGCCGGGGACCGCCCGGTTCGCCGACCAGTGGCCCACGGACCAGGACGTCGAGGTTCTGCCCCTGGTCCGGCACGCCCTGGCGGAGATCGGGGTGAGTTTCCTCTTCTCCGAGGACGCTCCCGCCCTGCTGCCCCGCGCCGCGCAGCTCTTCCTGGCCCGGGAGGTGCTCGTACGCCCCTCGCGCTGGATCTGGCCGCGCTGGATCCCCACACCGGCACGGCGGTTCCGCACACGGCAGCAAGTCGCCTTCACCGACGCCCTGCGGCCGGTCGTGCGCCGGCGTCGTTCGTCGGGCCATCTCGGTGACGACGTGCTGGGGCAGATGCTCCGGCCCTCCCCCCACTACGGCCTGCTACCGGAAGAGGCCGTCCTCGACACCCTCCCCGGGATCACCGTCGCCACCTTCGAGACCCCGTCCCGGGCAGCCGGCTGGATCCTGCTCCACCTGGCCCGGCACCCCTGGGCAGCGGACCGTGTCGCGGCCGAAGCCGCCTCGCTGCCCATGGATCCGGCCGCGACGACCAGCGCCCACCTCGGCGACCTGCGGTTCACCCAGGCCGTGGTGAGTGAGGTGCTGCGGCTGTACCCGCCGAGCTGGCTGCTGACCCGGCGTGCCCCGCGGCAGACCCGGCTCGCCGACTACACCATCGACGCCGGGTCCACCGTTCTCGTCTGCCCCTACACCGCCCACCGCGACCCACGGGAGTTCTCCGAGCCGGACCTTTTCCGGCCCGAGCGGTGGCTCGAAGAACCAGGGGCGTCGGCGGGATCTGCGAAACCAGGGGTCTTCCTCTCTTTCGGCACCGGGCCGCACGGCTGCGAAGGAGCCGCGCTGGCCATGACGGTGTTGACGCTCCTGACGGCGCACACCGCCCGCCGCCACCACGTGAGCGAGCCGCCGGGACCGGAGCCCACCTACCGGGTCGCCACCCTCGAAGGTCTCGCGACCGTCGGCCTGCGGCTGCGCGCCACCCCGCGTGGCTGAGGCCGTAGGAGCAGTGCTTGGTTCACTGTGCGCCGGCGGTCGTGTGTCGCCGGTCGAACTCGTCCGCGAGCATCCCCATCATGACGAGGTCGTGGTGCCGGCCGGCGAAGAAGACGTGTTCCCGCAAGCGCCCCTCCTCGGTGAAGCCGAGGCGACGGAAGAGTGCCAGCGATGCCTCGTTGTGGGCGAAGATCGCCGCCAGGCATTTGTGATAGCGCCGCTCGGCGAACATGAAGCGCAGCAGCAGCGCCACGGCTTCCGCCGCGTAGCCCCTGCGCCGGTGGTCAGCGCCGATGGTGACCTCACACTCGAACCAGCCGGAACGACGACCGGTGCGATGCGAGCCGACGGTGCCGACCAGCTCTCCTGTGTCCGTCGCCTCGACCGCCAGCCGGAAGCGGTCGTCATCGCCGTCGGCCACGGCCTGCTCCCTCGCCCAGGCACGGTAGCTCTCGGCGGACCGGGGCAGATCCAGTCGGCTGCCCGGGCCCCCGCCGTGCTCGGCGAAGCGCATCAACGCCGTCCAGTCGTCGGGCTCGACAGCGCGGAGACGGATCCGGTCACCGGTCCAGGACGATGCCATGCCCCATTTGATCAGCTGCGGTGCGGGCGAGACCGGGAGGCGCACCGAGGCAGGGCGAGGGTCCGACGGCGTGTCGGAGGTGCGGCGCGAGCAGCGTCGAGGGACCTGCGGCCGTCTCGTCGGTCAACGCCTGACCGGCCTGGCTCGGCGCCGTCGTTACGCTGGTGCTCCTACGGTTCCGGCACGCCGCGCCACACGGTGCCGCACGCTTTTCGTCGAAACGGCAATCCGGAAGAGCGCCGCTTTCGTATCCCATTTGTCTCCCGGGCATGACTCGGGATGTCTCCTGGGTCGGGCACCGGTTGAACGATCGGCCTGGGCTCGGTGATTCGCTCCGTTCTTTCCATGGTGTCGCCTGAGCGCGCCGGCTCCAGCGGCGTTCCGGCGGCGCCCGGCGGCGTTCCGTAGGCCCGGGGAGGAAACGCTGATGTACGACCCGGAGTCCGATGGCAACCTGCGTGCGTTCCGGCGTGAGGGCCGCATCGTGGTCGTCGGGGCGTCGCTGGCGGGGCTGCGGGCCGCGGAGGCGTTGCGGGACGAGGGGTTCACCGGGTCGCTGACGATGATCGGTGACGAGCTGGGTGAGCCCTACGACCGGCCTCCGCTGTCCAAGCAGGTGCTGACCGGGTGGGTGCCGGCCGGGGGGACCCGCCTGCCGCGCCGGCGGGAGCTCGACGCGGAGTGGCTGCTGGGGGTGCCGGCGACCGGGCTGGACCTGGCCACCGATCACGTGCGCCTGGCCGACGGGCGTGAGGTGCCCTTCGACCGGGTGCTGATCGCCACCGGGGTGCGGGCCCGGCCCTGGTTCGTGGAGTCCGAGGCGGCGCTGGAGGGGGTGTTCGTGGTGCGGACCCGGGAGCACGCGGAGGGGCTGCGGCGGGCGTTGGCGGCGGGGCCCTCGCGGGT
>NZ_JBFAXI010000066.1:0-44526 GCF_040680735.1 Streptomyces sp. NPDC051987
TGTGCCACCGGCCCCTTGGCCAGCTCACGCTCCAGCACGGTGAACAGTTCGTCGTTGAGCAGCGGCAGCGATGCCGGGCCCTTGGACGCCAGAGCCGCGGTCCCGTTCTGCAACCAGGCCCTGCGCCACCGCTGAACCGACCGGACACTGACCCGCAGGTCGTGAGCGATGACCAGGTTCTCGTCGCCCTGCCTGAACCGCTCGGCCGCCTCCAACCTCAACTGCTCGCGGAAGGCCCGCCGTTCGTCGGTCAGCCCGCCCCCTTGCGCATACCTCATGCGGTCGGCATACCGCAGGGATCATGAGACGTCAGCCCCTACGACACCACGCTTTGAAGGTCAGTAAGCAAGGCGACGTCTTCGACCAGGGCGATGTCGTCCTCGCCGACGCAGTGGCCGCTCACGCCGCGCTGTGCATCGACAACGCCCGCCGTTACACCCGCGAACACACCATCGCCCTGACGATCCAGCGCCATCTGCTGCTTCCCGAGGTCGCGACGCAGACGACCGTGGAAACCGCGCACATACTGGTGCCCTCTGAAACCGGCGGAGGCTGCGGGTTCGACACATTCGCCCTGTCCGGCGCCCGCACCGCACTGGTGGTCGGCCAAGTAGCCGGCCGAGGCATCCATGCGGCCACCACCATGGGACAGATAGGGACCGCCGTGCACTCTCTGGCCGCGCTCGGCCTGGAACCCGACGAGCTCCTCGCCCGCCTCAACGACACCGCCATCAGCCTCGCCCAGGAACGCGCCGCTCTGCCGCCCGGCGACCCCATGCCGCTCACGGGAAGCTGCGCGTACGCGGTCTACGACCCGCTCGCCGGGACCTGCACCATCGCCCTGGCCGGCCACCCCCCACCCGTCATCGCCCATCCCGACGGGAGCACCCAGATCCCTCACCTTCCGAGCGGAACTCCCCTGGGCAGGACCGAAGGGCCTCCCTTCGCTGCCACCACGGTCCCTCTCCCCGACGGCAGCGTCCTCGCCTTCTACACGCCGTCCCTCCTGCGCACCTCCCAGTTCCCGGAGATCCTCCAACGAGTGCTGGCCCACACTGACCGGCCACTGCAGGATCTGTGCGACGACGTGCTCTACCGGCTACGGAACGACACCCGCTACGGCGACGTCATCCTCCTCCTCGCCCGCACCCACACACTCCCGGCGGACCAGGTCGCCGCATGGCACCTCGACCCTCACCCCAAAGCCGTCGCCACGGCGCGCACCCACGCCCAACACCAACTCACCCATTGGGGAGTGGACGAGGAAACCGCCTACACCACCGAGACGATCGCCAGCGAACTGGTCACCAACGCCATCCGCTACGGCACACCGCCTGTGCAGTTGCGGCTCATCAAGGACCGCACGCTCACCTGCGAAGTCCACGACAGCAATGCCCTAGCGCCACGGCTGCGCCACGCGAAAACCATCGACGAAGGCGGGCGCGGCCTGTTCATCGTCGCCCAACTCGCGCAGAACTGGGGCGTCCGTTACTCCCTCGACGGCAAGATCGTCTGGGCCGAGCAGACTCTGCCGCCCGCAACCTCGCCCCATCGCCAACAGCGGTCATAGCGTTACCGAGCGCGCCCGGATCGTCCTCGCCGGCCGTACCGGCGAGAGCGCGGCGGTGCACCTGCAACTGCAGCTGCTCGGCCGGCGTTGGTCGTTCGGTGTCGCGAGTGCCCTCGATGCGAACGTGGGCGGGATGGTCATTGACATCAGGTGGGCTGGTCAACTGGTCGCCAGGGACCGTTGGCTGTCCGTGGCGGTCGTGGTGGTTGCTGTACTGGCCTACCGCATGTCGAAGGACATCGAGACGCCGCGCTCCTCACAGGTCGATCGGTCAGCCGATGGCGGTGTGCCGTCAGCGGGTTGACGTTTGATTGCGATCAAGGCGGCGTCGTCGTCGAGTCGGCCGCCGACGTGGTGGAGAAGGTCGCCGCGGAGGTGGTTGAGGAGTGCCGTGGGATGGCGGTGGTTCTGGTGGGTGAGTCGTTTGGCGAGCGGGTAGAACGCGCCGCCGGTATTGCGGGCTTCGATGGCACCATCGGTGTAGACGAGGAGGATGTCTTCGGCGCGTAGGGCGAAAGTGTCGAGGTGGTAGGTGGTGTGCGCCAATGCGCCCAGTCCCAGCGGGGGCGCGGGTTGGCCGGGTTCCAGGGGCACGACGTCGTGCGCTCGTAGGAGCAGCGGTGGGGGGTGTCCGCAGGTGACGCTCCGCACGAGGGGCTCGGCGTCGGGGATTTCGAGGAGAGTGGCGGTGACGAACGCCTCTTCGGTCTGTTCGGGGCACACCGCTTCGGATGCGTTGCTGCGGACACTTGAATCCAGGTAGGCGGCGAGTTCCGGCAGCGTCGTCAGCCGGCGGGCGGCGTCACGGAACGTGCTGATGGTGTGGGCAGCGATGCCGACCGCCGCCAGGCCCTTGCCTCGGACATCGCCGATGATCAACCGTGTCCCCGTGGGCGTGCGCACGGCGGCGTAGAGATCTCCGCCGATGCGTGCTTCATCCTCTGCCGCCAGGTACGTCGAGGCCAGGCGAAGGGGGCCGAGTCGGTGGGGGAGGGGAGGCAGTATGGCCCGTTGCGCAGCCTCGGCGACTGCGCGCAGCTGGACCAGCTTTCGCTGTCCGTGTTCCGTCAGGTACCGGGCGATCACGACGGCCACCGAGGTCGCAATGAGGGCAGCCGCCTGTGGCGGGTTCACCGATTGGCGGACCAGGAAGATGGCCATCAAAGCCGACACGGCCATGATGGCGACGAGTGAGGTCACCCGGGAGCTCGCGTACCAGGAAGTGAGTACAGGCACCGTGATCAGCAAGTCGCCGAGATGAACTGCGCCAGGCACCTGAAGATCGATGAGCGTGATCGCCGGGATGAACAGCAAGGCGACTGTCAGCACGGATCGTGGTTGCTGCAAGGTGCGCCAGTGAACGAGCGACGACCTCGCTCGGTGATGCATCGGGTGTGGCTCCTGCACGCAACCTGGAGCCGTACACGCAGGGTCGCGGAGTGTGAATGCCATGTGCTGCACCCTCTAGGATCATATCCCCGGTTCTGATGGTTCCATCAATTAAAACGGACATATGCCCGCATGTGGGGTTATGTGGGGCAGGTCACAGGCGTTGTGGATGCCGACCGGGCTTGATCAGGCGAGTCTCCGCCGCTGGGGTGCGGACTGACCCGCCGTCATGCGTCGCCGATCTTGCTCACTGTTGTCAGGTCCGGGGCAGCGACGGCAGGGGCCGAGTGGCGATCTCCTGTGCTTCGGCGCGCGTCATGCCGAACATGCGCAGCAGGCGGAAGGCCAGCTGGTCGGAAACCTGCGCTGCATCGAGGTCCGGCCGGGTCTCCAGGAGGTGGAGCACTCCGAGCAGGGCGCCGCCGACCATGGACACAGAAGTGCGCGGGTCGTCGATGTCCAGCCGTCCGGTGTCGGCGGCGGCCCGCAGATCCCGCATCGCCTGAGGAGCCAATCCGCTCTCGGACGTCAGATAGGGCATGCCCGTACGGACGAGGATCCTGGCCATCTGTGTGTGGGTGCGCTGCAGCCGACCGGTCAGGCGGACGCTGGCAGCGAAGATCTCCGCGGGGTCTTTCAGGTCTCCCACGACGGATTCCAGGAGTGCTCCGTGTTCCTCCAGGGTGCGGGCCACGGCCGCGTCGAACAGCTCGTCCTTGCTGGTGAAGTGGTTGTAGAAGGAGCCGAAGCCGACGTCCGCCGCCTCGGTGATCTCCTGGATGCTCACGTCGGTCCGCCCCTGATCGGCCAGGAACCGCTGCGCGGCGGCGATCAGTGCGGCACGGGTGCGCGCCTTGCGCCGGTCCACGCGGTTGGGCGTGCGGCTGGGTGTGTTGGCCCTGCCCTGTCGGTCGATACTCATCTCTCCACCATGATCAGGCACAGCTCTGATTTTTTCATCACGACTGACTGCCGTTGACGGGTTCGTCATCTGGACTGATTCTCTCATCACTGCTGACTGGAGCTGCTCGCGGGAGCGTTCCGGTCGGTGTCTGTCCAGGACTCAGGAGAGCCGATGAGTATCCAGGTCGTCCGCACCGCAGACGGCTGGTGGGTGGAGAGCGGCACAGGACGGCTGCACCGCGTCGACACCGACGCGGACACCACCGCCGGCCTGCTCGCCGACCGTTCCGCCGTGCAGCAGGCGGCTTCCCACGCCGCGGTTGACCCCGCCGCCGGGGTTTCGGTGGGAGAAACCGAGCTGCTGTCGCCTGTCACCACGCCCTGCCGGGTGGTGGCGCAGATGGTCAACTACCGTTCCCACGCGGTGGACTCCGGGTTCGACCCGGACACCGTTCCGCCCGCGTTCTTCCGCAAGGCGTCCGGGTCCGTCAGCGGGCCCTACCAGGGCATCGAACGTCCACAGCACGTGCGTTTCCTGGACTACGAGGTGGAGCTCGGGCTGGTGATGGGGGCCGACCTGCCGGTCGGTACCGAGGTCACCGACTCCACCCTGCCGGCGTTCGTCGCCGCGCTGGTGGTCGCCGACGACGTCAGCGCCCGCGATCTGCAACTGCCCAAGACGCAGTTCTACGAGTCCAAGTCGTACCCGACCTTCACACCGCTCGGGCCCCGGCTGCTCCTGGTCGACGCCGACGACCTGGCCCGCCTGCCGGACCTGCGGCTCACCCTCAAGGTCAACGGTGCCACCCGGCAGGACCGCACCACCACGGACATGATCGTCCGGCCCGCCCGCGCCCTCAGTCTGCTCGCCCGCTTCCAGCACCTGCAGCCCGGTGACGTCCTGCTCACCGGAACCCCCGGCGGCACCGCCCTGAAGTCGCCGGGCAGGCTCCTGACCACGCTTGCCGCCCTGCTGCCCCCGCACAAGCGCTGGCAGAAGTTCTTCGCCCGCCAGCAGGCGAACCCCGACTACCTCAAGGACGGCGACGTCGTCACGGCCCGCATCGCGACCGACGACGGCGTACTCGATCTCGGCGAGCAGCGCACGGTGGTGCGCGCCCGCTGACGACTCCCGGGACCCCCGCCCGGGACCGGCCGGCCCGGCGTCCCCGTACCGGGCCGGCCACCTGACCCCATCCCTCACCCTGCAAAGGCGCACCGGTGACACCCATACCCACCGACCTGCTGTGGCCCGCCCCCGACAGCAGCGCGGACCTGTCCGCGACCGAGGCCGTTCCGCTGCATGAGCGCGGCCTGCCCGCCACCACCTACGACACCCTGCTGCGCGCCGCCCGCCTGTGGCCCGACCGCCCGGCCCTGACGGTGCTACCCGATGCCGCCCGCTTCCTGCGCCCCGCCACAGCCACCTTTGCGCACCTGCGTGACCAGGTGCATCGCACCGCCAATCTGCTGGGCTCTCTCGGCGTCACCCGCCGGGCCGCCGTGGGCCTGCTCGCGCCGAACACCGCGGAGCTGCCCGGCGCCCTGCTGGCCGCGCAGGCAGCGGGCATCGCCGCCCCGGTCAACCCGAGCCTGGCGTCCGAGCACGTCGAGCAGCTGCTGCGGCGCAGCGGCGCGCGGGTGCTCATCGCCGCCGGTCCACAGCTGGATGCACAGGTGTGGGCCACGGCCCGGCAGGTCGCCGCGGCCCTGCGGCTGGACGCGCTGCTGGCACTGACCCCCACCCTGGCCGACGGCCCCGCCCCCGCTCTGGACCCCATCGAGGGCGTACGCGTCGGCTACCTCACGGAGCTTGCCGCGTCCCATCCCGCCGACCGGCTGGTGGCCGTCGAAGCCCCGGCCGCCGACGACCTGGCCGCCTACTTCCACACCGGCGGCACCACCGGCATCCCCAAGCTTGCCGCCCATACGCACGCCAACGAGGTCGTCGACGCCTGGATGGTGGCCGCGAGCACTCCTCTCGACGACGACTCGGTGATGTTCGCGGCGCTGCCGTTGTTCCACGTCAACGCCCTGATCGTCACCCTGCTCGGCCCGCTGCTGCGCGGCCGGGAAGTGGTGTGGGCCGGGCCGCTGGGCTACCGCGACCCCGAGCTGTATCCGGTGTTCTGGAAGCTGGTGGAGCACTACCGCGTCGCCGCCATGTCGGCGGTGCCCACCGTGTACTCCGTCCTCGCCCATGTCCCCGTCGACGCGGACATCTCCAGCATGCGGTTCGCCGCCGTCGGCGCCTCCCCGCTGCCGCCCGCCGTACGGGAGTCCTTCGAGAAGCACACCGGGATCCCGCTGTGCGAGGGCTACGGGCTGACCGAGGCGACCTGCGCCTCCGCCCTCGGCCTGCCCGGCCGCACTCGCCCCGGCAGTGTCGGCCGGCGCCTGCCCTACCAGCAGGTCAAGACGGTGCGGATCGACCCGGACACCGGTGAGTGGCACGACCTGCCGCCGGGCGCCACCGGGGTGCTCGCCGTCAGCGGCCCGGTCGTCTTCGCCGGGTACGTCGCCGAGCACACCGCCCACGGACCTCGCCTGGAGACCGCCGGGAAGATCCGCGACGGCTGGCTGGACACGGGCGACCTGGCCCGCATCGACGCCGACGGCTTCATCCATCTCGCCGGCCGAGCCAAGGACCTGATCATCCGCGGGGGCCACAACATCGACCCCGCCGCGATCGAGGACGTCCTCCTCACTCACCCCCAGGTCACCGCCGCCGCGGCGGTCGGCCGCCCCGACCCGCACGCCGGTGAGGTGCCCGTCGCCTACGTCACCCTCGCCCCCGGCGCCCGGACCGAGCCCGCCGAACTGCTCACCTGGGCCACCGAACGGGTCCCCGAACGCGCCGCCACCCCGCGCGAGGTGCTCGTGATCGACGCCATCCCGCTCACCGCCGTCGGCAAGCCCTACAAGCTCGGCCTCCGCCTGGACGCAACCCGCCGCGCGGTCCACGCCGAACTGGCCGCCCAGGGCGTGGACTGTGAGCCGGAACGCATCCTGTGCCGGCCGCACGACGGCGGTGTCCGCGTCACGGTGCCCGCCCCTGCCGACGAGGCGGTACAGCGCAGGGTCACCGCAGCCCTGGACCGGTACGTCCTGCACTGGCAGTACGCCCCCAGCAAGCCACTTGAGAGAGAAACCCCATGAGCACCACCGTCATCGTCCTCGCCGTCCTCCTCGCCGGGATCTTCCTCCTGCTCGGGTCGGCCAAGCTCGCGGCAGTACCCGCTATGCGCCAGGCCGCGGCCCACGTCGGCATGACCACCACCCACTACCGCCTGCTGGGTGCTCTGGAGGTGGCGGCAGCGGCCGGTCTGCTGCTCGGCCTGCGGATCACCGCGCTCGGCGCCGCCGCATCCATCGGCCTGATCCTGCTCATGGCCGGCGCCGTCGTCGTCCACCTGCGCAGCGGCGATCCGGCGGCCCGCTGCCTGCCGGCCGTCATCGCGGGTGCCTTGGCCGGAGCCCATCTCGTCGCGCTGGTCGGCGGCTAGCATCGCCGCCGCCTGGGCCCCGAGGAGCATCACGATGAGCCGCATCGACGTCCGCCAGCATCTGCCGCCCTGCGCCACCACCCGATGGCTGGCCTAGCACAGCGTTCCTACCCAGCCCGCCTCCGCAGGCCGCCTTTCGCACGGCTCTGACGTCACCCACCGCATGTCACCGCCTTGGCCGCCGAGGCCGGCGGCCTCTGCATCGACACCACTGTCTCCGGCGTCCCCGCCGTGCCGTCCGGGTTGCCGACGCCCGCCCGCAGCGAGCGGGCGCCTCTCGGAACGACCAGCCTTTCGCATCCCTGCGCCGCCGCCCGCTCAATCCGCGGACACCCGGCCTCGATCAATCGACCGGGGAAACGCCCTTGGCGCTCTTCCCCCGCCGCTCCTGAGCCGTCCCCACCCCATGGCCCCGAGCCGTGACACCCCATGGAGTACCCATGAACGACATCGACGTGCCCGTCCTCATCGTCGGCGGAGGCGGTGCGGGGCTCACCGCCTCCATGCTGCTCAGCCGCATGGGCATCGAGTCCCTGCTGGTCACCGCCTGGCCCAGCACCTCCGTCCTGCCCAAGGCCCACGTCCTCAACCAGCGCGCCATGGAGATCATGCGCGACGCCGGCGTGGCCGACACCATCTACGCCGCCTCCACCCCGGCCGAGCAGATGTCCCACACCGCCTGGTACGTCGGCCTGGCAGGCGACCACGAGGACCACGGCCGCAGGGTCGCCAGGATGGAGGCCTGGGGAGCCGGCGGGCACTCTCCGGAGTGGCTCGCGGCCAGCTCCGAGCGACAGGCCAACCTGCCCCAGATCCGACTGGAGCCGGTCCTGCGCACCCGCGTCGAGGAACTCGCCACGGGCCGGGTCCGCTTCCACCACGAGCTGACCGCACTCGCCCAGGACGACGAGGGCGTCACCGCCGCCGTCACCGACCGCGAGACCGGCGAGACCTACCGGGTGCGGGCCCGCTACCTGCTGGGCTGCGACGGCGGCCGCACCGTCGGCCCCGCCGTGGGCGTCGTCCAGGAGGGCGTGCGCGAGCTCGCCCGCGTGGTCTCCTTCCACATCTCCGCCGACCTGTCCCAGGTGGCGACCGACCCGGAGGTGCTGATCCGCTGGCTGTGGCTGCCCGACCTCGGCATCCCCGGTGTTCTCGTGCCCATGGGCCCCAAGCACTGGGGTCCCGAGTCCGAGGAGTGGGTCTTCCACCTCAACTACGGGCCCGATGACGGTCGCGCGCTGGACGACGAGTCGGTACTGGCCGACCTGCGCACGGGGCTGGGCCTGAGCGAGGAGGACGTGACGGTCCACATGATCTCCCGCTGGACCCTGGAGGGCGTGGTCGCCGACCGCTACCGCGCCGGCCGCGTCCTGATCGCCGGCGACGCCGCCCACCGGCATCCGCCCACCGGCGGCCTCGGCCTCACCTCCGCCATGCACGACGTCCAGAACCTCACCTGGAAGCTCGCCGCCGTGCTGAAGGGCCATGCCGGCGACGCCCTGCTGGACACCTACGAGGCCGAGCGGCGCCCCGTGGACGCCACCAACGTCCAGCGCTCGCTGGAGAACGCCATGAACCACATCGTCGTCAACGCCCTCTTCGGCGGCGGCCCCGAGGCCGCCGAGGAGGAGAACTGGCGGCAGGCCCGCCGCCTGTGGAGCGAGGACCCCGCCGACGCCGACTTCCGCCGCACGTTCCTGGCGGCCGTGGCCGCCCAGTCCATGGAGTTCAACGAACTGGGCGTCGAATTCGGCTACACCTACGACTCCGCCGCCGTGGTCCCCGACGGCACTCCCGCACCCGAGAACCCCGACCCCGTCCGCATCTACAGGCCCGCCGCCCGCCCCGGACACCCGCTGCCCCACGCCTGGCTTGAGGACCGGGACGGCCATCGCGTGGCCCTGGCCCGCCTGGTCCGCCCCGGCCGCTTCCTGCTGATCGCCGGGGAGGACGGCCAGGCCTGGTGCGAAGCCGCCGAGAAGATCGCCGCCACCAGCGGGCTGCCGCTCGACGCCATCCGTGTCGGCCACCTCGACGGCGACTACCGCGACCTGCGCTCCACCTGGACCGCCGCACGCGGGCACACCCCGCAAGGCGCCGTCCTGGTGCGCCCGGACCGCTTCGTCGGCTGGCGCACCCACGGTGCGGCCATCGACGCGGTCGCCGACCTGACCACCGCGCTGGACACCCTGCTGGCCCGGTAGGTGAATCCGCCACCACTGGTGCCACCGGCTCCGCCGACCAAGCTGACACGGTCGGCGGGGCCACCCCACCCCCCTTCCACCCCCCTTCCACCCCTTACTTGTGTCTCGCGACAGTGCCGCACACCGCCGTCGTGGGAGAGCCGCCCGAAGGGACCCGCCATGAACGACCCGACACCCACACCCGCCCCCACGGCCGACGCCCACCAGGGCCTGCACAGCGAACAGGGCGCCCTGCGCGGGGAGCACCCCGGTCGCGCGGCCCAGCCCGTCATCAAGGTGGTCGACCTGGCCTGGCTCGAGTTCACCAAGCCCGACCTGGACCGCGCCGAGACCTTCGCCCACGACTTTGGCCTGACCACCGCAGCCCGCACCGACGACGCCCTCTATCTCCGCGGCGCACTGGCCGGCACCCACAGCCTGATCATCCGCCGCGGCCCCTCCTCCCGGTTCGTCGGCCCCGCCTTCCAGGCCGCCGACGCCGCCGACCTCGACCGGCTGGCGAGCGCCACCGGCCACAAGGTCCGCCCCCTCACCGAGCACGGCGGTGGCAGCGCGGTCGACCTGCTCGATCCCTCTGGCATCCCGGTCCGCGTCGTCCACGGCGTCACCGAGCAGCCCGCACAGCCGCTGCAACAGCCCCTGGTCCTCAACACGGGCACCACCACCGCGGCCGGCCGCATCAACGCCACCCAGCGCCCGCCTCGCAAACCCTCCCAGGTGCAGCGCCTGGGCCACGTCGTCCTCTCCACCCGGGTTTTCCGGCGCGCCCTTGACTGGTACCTGCAGCACCTCGGCCTGATCGTCAGCGACTTCCTCTTCCTGGACGGGCAGCGCGACCGCGGCCCCACCATGGCCTTCATCCGCTGCGACCGCGGCAGCGAACCCGCCGACCACCACACCCTGGCCATGCACCTCGGCCCCGACACGGGCTACGTCCACTCCGCCTACCAGGTCGCCGACCTCGACACGCTGGCCGCCGGAGGCGAGTACCTGCGCGAACGCGGCTACCACCGCTCCTGGGGCATCGGCCGGCACATCCAGGGCAGCCAGATCTTCGACTACTGGCGAGACCCCGACCGCTTCATGCTGGAGCACTACGCTGACGGTGATGTCTTCGACAACACACTGGAACCCGGCTGGGCCGCCATGTCCGCTTCCGGCCTGGCCCAGTGGGGCCCGCCCGCCACCCGGGACTTCCTCGGCACCACCCCCTCGCCGGGGGCGTTCCTGCAGGCGATCTCCGCATTGCGCGAGGACAACGAGATCGACCGCGCCCGGCTGCTGGGCCTGATGAAAGCCCTGAGCAAGTGACCGCCACCCCTGAGATGTACCCGTCGTGTGCATCGGTGCCGCGCCCACCGGGTTGACCGCCGCGACCCTCCTCACCCGTGCCACCGCCGGCGAATGCTCTGCAACACCCAAAGCAGGGACGCTGCTCTGCGATGCCGGCCGTCAGGGCGATGCTGTCGTGACTTGCGTCGGGGTCGTCTTCTGGCTGCGGGAAAGCCGTGGGCGCCGGCGCTCCCTCAAGCGCCGGCGCCCGCTCACCCCTGCCCGGGGTGGCTTGTCGTCCTGCTGAGGGGGGTCAGGGGACGAGGATGAGGCGGATCGGGTCGCCGATCTTGTTCTCCAGGCGGTGGACGGCGTCGGCGGCGTCGATGAGCGGGATGTGGTCGGTGATGGAGGGGGCCAGGTCGAGGCGGCCGGCCGCGGTGAGCTGGACCAGTTCGGAGACGGACTCGGGGGTGCCGCCGTAGTGGCCGCGGACCTGCTTCTGCAGGTAGTTGAAGGTCAGGCCTTCGGTGATGGTGAGGGGCCGGGGGGTGATGCCGACCAGGATGAGGGTGCCGCCGAGGCCGAGGACGGAGGCGGCCTGGTCGCGGACGGCGGGGACGCCGGCGCAGTCGAAGGCGTAGTCGAGGCCGTGTCCGCCGGTGGCTGCGCGGACCTGGTCGGCGAAGTCGGGGGCTGCCGGGTCGAGCGCGAAGTCCGCGCCGAAGGCGAGGGCGCGTTCGCGGGCGCTGGGCAGTGGGTCGATGGCGATGATGGGGGCGGCGCCGACGAGGCGGGCGAGGCGTACGTTGTGGGCGCCGACTCCGCCGACTCCCCAGACGCCGACGGACTGGGCGGGGCGGACGCCGGCGGTGGTGACGACGGCGGCGTAGGGGGTGGAGACGGCGTCGGGGATGATGGCGGCCTGGTCGAAGGGGAGGGTGTCGGGGATGGGGATGAGGGTGTCCTCGCGGGCGATGACGTATTCGGCCCAGCCGCCGTCGTAGTCGATGCCGGCGGTGAGCATCTGGGTGCAGGGGCGGTGGCGGACGCATCCGGCGCATGTGCCGCAGGTCTTGCCGGCTTCCAGGGTGACGCGGGTGCCGGTGGGCAGGCCGCGCTTGAGGTCGGGGCCGAGGGTGTGGATGACGCCGGAGATTTCGTGGCCGACGGTGATGGTGTCGGAGGTGGCGAAGAGGGGGACGAGGGAGCCGTCGAGGAGGTGGACGTCGGAGAGGCAGACGCCGGCGGCCTTGACCTCGATGAGGACCTCGCCCGGGCCGGGGACGGGGATGGGGACCTCTTCCACGGCGAACTTCTTGCTGTCGAGGTGGAAGCGTCCGGCGAGCATGGTGTCCATGAGGATCTGCTTTCGGTGAGCGGCACCGCCCGGTGGTCCGGGGTGCCATGGGGTGTCTGAATGGCTGGTGGTGGCCGGGAGGCGTACGGCCGGCAGCGGATGTGCCGCACGCCTCCCGGCGGCTGAGGGGCGCACGCCGTGGCGGCGTGCGGCGGTCAGGCGAAGACGTCCTGCTGGTAGCGCTCGTCCGCCTCCAGCTGGGTGAGCCACTGCTGGGCGGTCTCGTCGTCGCTGCCGGTCTTCTGGCGGTGGATGGCGGCGAGGGCTTCGCGGACGGCGGGGGCCATGCGGCGGCCGTCACCGCAGACGTAGATGGAGGCGCCGTCCTGGACGGCCTGCCAGACGGTGTCGGCGGCGTTGGCGATGGCGTTCTGCACGAACCGGGCCGGGTGGCCGGTCACCGCCGAGTAGGCGGTGTGCACCTGTGCGATCCCGGCCTGTTCCCAGTCCTGCATCTCCTGGCGGTAGAAGTAGTCGTGCTCGGGGTGGCGGCAGCCGACGAACACCTGGGACAGGCCCACCTGGACGCCGCTGGCGTGCTGTGTCGCCCGTTCCTCCAGGAAGCCGCGCAGTGGTGCGATGCCGGTGCCGGGGCCGATGAGGATCAGCGGGGTGGCGGGGTCGGCGGGCGGGGCGAAGGTGGGGGAGGGCACGCGGACGTAGCCGTAGACGACGTCCCCGGGTTCCAGGGCCGCGATGTAGGAGGAGCAGGTGCCGCGGTAGTGGCCGTCGCCGGACAGGGCCGGTCCTTCGAGCAGGCCGACGGTCAGCCGCACATGGCGCGGGTCGGCCGACGGGGCGGAGGAGATGGAGTAGAAGCGGGGCCGGATCGGGCCCGTCATCTCCAGGAAGGCGGCGAGCGGGAGTTCGATGGCGGGGAAGCGTTCCAGCAGGTTCAGTACCGAGATGCGCTTGCCGAGGATCTCCGTCTGGTAGCGCTCCTCGGCCTCCTCGGTGTCGGCGGTGTAGGCCTGGAGCTGGGGCCGGGTCCACGGGCAGTCGGTGTGCTCGGCCAGGGTGTGGATCTGGGAGCGGGTGGCCACGTCCTGCAGTTCCAGGAACTCGGTGAGCAGGATGCCGGCGGTGACGGGGGTGCCGACCGGCAGGTGGGTGCGGCCGCCGTCCGGCATGTCGAGGCGGAGGACCTGGTCGTAGTCGACGCCGAGCCTCCGCAGTGCGCGCTGGACCAGGGCGGGTTCGTTCTTGGCGAAGACGGCCAGGTGGTTGCCGGTGTCGTAGGTGACACCCTCGGGCAGCTGGAAGGTGATGGACTTCGCCGACGGGCGCGGCGGCTCGATGGCGAAGTCCCACAGGCCGGTGGCGTCCGCCACGAGTTCCTCGTTGGCGACCACGGTGAGGGGGTAGGCCTGCTCGGAGACGATGGCGGGGCGCACGTCGGACTCGCCGAGCAGCTGGATCTGGTAGCGGGGGCCGGTGGCCTGGGAGGTGTCGGCGGCGTACTCCTCGGCCAGGGTGGTCCACAGGGTGTCCATCCAGCGGGTGGCCATGCCGTCGAAGTCACCGGCGGCGTCCGCGATGCCGCGCTCGACGACGGGGGTGGCGCCGGCGGCCAGCAGGCCTTCCTCGATGCGCTTGGGGAATGCCTGGTAGGTGGCCACCCACTGGGTGTTGCCGGCGCCCAGCAGCGCGTAGTGGACGTTCGCCAGGGAGCCCGCGGGCAGCCCGGCGGCGAGGAGGTCGTCGAAGCGCTGGGCGTTGTCGGGGGCCTTGCCGTTGTAGCTGGCGGCGACGACGGCGAGCAGGCCCTCGGTGGGCAGGTTCTCGCCCAGCTCGTCCAGGCTGACCAGGGTGGTGCCGAACCCGGCGCGCTCGCCGCGGTCGGCGATGGTGCGGGCGAGGTCCTCGCAGGAGCCGAGGCTGGAGCCGTAGGCGACGGTCAGGTTCACCCCGACACCGCTGACCGCGGCCTGCGCCTGCGTGTCCCCCGTCTGCACCTCCGCGACGCCGAACACGGCCCGCTCGTGCTCCTGGCGGCGGCGGACGATCAGTTCGAAGTTGCCGGGCTTGCGGGTCAGCGCCTCCCGGGGGTCCATCTGGTAGTCGGTGGTGTCGGAGAACTTGAACTTCTGCAGCACCAGCGCGAGGGCCAGGCGGGCCTCGGTGAGCGCGAACTGCCGGCCGATGCAGGCACGGATGCCGTTGCCGAACGGCTTGTAGGCGTGCGGGTGCTGCGCCGCGCGGTTCTCGGGCAGCCAGCGGTCGATGTCGAACTCACCGGGACGCTCCCACGCCTTGGGGTGGGTGTGCAGGGGGCCTTCCAGGATGAGGACCTTCGCGCCCTTCTTCAGCTCGTAGTGGCCGCCGATGACGGTGTCCTCCCGCGCCGTCTTGCCGAACGAGGGGATGGGAGCCCACAGGCGCAGGGTCTCGTCCAGGATCCGCGGGATGACGTCCAGCTGCATGATCGTGTCGTAGTCCGGGACGGTGTCGCCGGGCAGCAGCCGGTCCACCTCCGCATACGCCTGGGCCAGCACGTGGGGGTTGCGCATCAGCGAGTAGGTGGCGAAGGACAGCAGGCCGCTGGTGGTCTCGTGCCCGGCGATGAGGAACGTCAGCACCTGGTCGCGGACGTTGTCGTCGTACAGCTTCTTGCCGGTCTCGGGGTCGGTGGCCTGAAGCATCAGGCCCAGCAGGTCCTCCTCACCACCGCCCTTCCCCTCCCGCCGCTCCTTGATCACGCTCTCGACCAGCTCCTGCATCAGCTGGACGTTCTCGCGGTACTTCCTGGCATCGGCCTTGCGCATCCTGGTCATCACCGGCAGCTCCTGCGAGCGCCGCAGCGACTCCACCAGCGCACCCAGCAGCGCGTTCAGGAACGGGTGCAGCTCCTCCTTGCCGAAGGAGTCGAACCGGTAGCCGAACCCCGACAGGGCGATCGTGTCCAGTGTCAGCCGGGTGTAGTCGTCGGTGATGTTGACCGGCTGCCCCTCCTTGCGCTCCCACTTGCCCGCCAGGTTCTGGGCGATCTCCAGCATCTGCCCGAAATAGGCCCTCATGGCCCGCTGGCTGAACGCCGGCAGGAGGATCCGGTGCGCCATGCCCCATTCCTCCTCGTGCTGGTGGGCGGTGAACAGGCCCGCCCCCGCGAAGTCCCGGACGTGCTGCAGCGGCGTCTTCTCGATCTGCTTGAAGAACCGCGTCTCGTCGGAGACCTCGGCCACCAGGTCCGGGTCGTAGACGAAGACCTGCTCGACACCGGCGATGTCCAGGCCGTAGATGCCCTCGGGGAACTGCTTGGACAACTCGGCGAAGTACTCCACCGGGTTGGTGTCGGGGATCTGCGGCGTGTTGCCGAGCAGCGGGATCCCACGCGGGGACCGGATGGGACGAAGGTCGTTCACGGGGTGCGTGGTCATGGATTGCTCCTCTGCGGAGGGGTGGGCAAGGGCGCGCTGCGCAGCTCGACGCCGTGGCGTCATACGGAAACATACGCCGTACGGAATTGGAACCATACGCGGTATGAAAAGTGAGGCGCAACCCCAGGAGTCCAGATCGGGCTGTGGTGAAGCTCATTTCCATACCGTGTATGGAACTGATATCGTACGAGGTATGGAAAAGAAGGTGAGACGCCCCCCTCGGGGAACGAGGAAGAGAGACGTGCCTCTGACCGAGGCCGGGATCTACGCCGCCGCCCTGCGGTTGATCGACGCGGACGGGGTCGAGGCGCTCACCATGCGCAAACTCGCCGCCGAGCTGGACGCGAATCCGATGTCGCTGTACCACCACGTGCCGAACAGGGAAGCGGTGCTGCGTGGCGTGACGAGAATGGTCGGAGCGCAGTTCCGCACCGTGACGCTGGAGAACGCTCCCTGGCAGGAACGGATCCGGCTGCTCGCGATGGACTTCCGGGCGCTGGCGCACCGTCACCCCAAGCTGATGGTCCACTCGTTCAGCCACCAGCCGGACTTCATCCAGCCCGACGACCCGTTCTGGACCGCCCTCACCGCCATCGTGGCCGCTGCCGGGGTACCGCGGTCAGGGGTCGCGAAGATCGCCGCACTCATGATCGCCGTCGTCATCGGTGTCCTCACCGCTGACGTCAACGGCGCACTCCACCAGTGGTCGACCGTCACGCCCCACGGCCCCGAAGCCGACGGAAACCGGGCCGCGGACGCAGGTCCCGGCTCTCCGGTGGCGGCCCCTGAAGGCCCTGACGAGGACCACATGTTCCGCCTTGTGATGGACACGCTGATCACGGGCCTGGAAAGCCGCCTCGCTGCCGGTCCTGACGGCCGGCACCGCCGGCCGTCGAGCCAGTCAGCCTGAGACGCCGCACCCCAGGCGCTGACGCCTGAGGCGTGCCCGCAGCCGCGCGATCCCGGGCCGTGACACAAGGGAGCCGTCCCATCACATCGGGTGAGATCCGCCCGGCGGGGAGATTCCATCCAGCATCTGCACGGCGGCCGTATGCCCACGCGGAACCGTGAAATGACCATGGTCGTGGGCTTGTTCCTGGTTTCCCTCCGGAAGGGGGGAGACCGTCGGCCTTATCGAGCTGGACCACCCGCGTTCACCGAGGCGGCTACGCCGCCGCCCCATCCCCCCATCCCCCGTCCGCTGTCCGGAGGGCTGCCCCCATGTCCCAGAACGCCACCGCCGCCGCTCGCGGCGCCGAGACCACACCTGAGAAGGTGCCCGACCTGTCGCACCGGCGTCGCTGGTGGATCCTGCTGGTCGTCTCCCTGTCGATGCTGATGGGTGTTCTCGACGGCACCATCGTGAACATCGCCCTGCCGTCCGCCCAGCACGACCTGGGCTTTTCGGACGCCGACAGGCAGTGGGTGGTCACCGCCTATGCGCTGGCCTTCGGCAGTCTGCTGCTGCTCGGTGGCCGAGTCGCGGACCTGGTCGGGCAGAAGGTGACGTTCCTGGTGGGCCTGGCCGGCTTCGCGACCGCTTCCATGGTGGGAGGTGCGGCGAACGGTTTCGCCATGCTCGTCATCGCGCGCGCGGTCCAGGGCCTGTTCGCCGCCCTGCTGGCCCCGTCGGCCCTGTCGGTCCTGATGACCACCTTCACCGAGCCGAGTGAGCGGGCGAAGGCGTTCACCGTCGCGGGATCGGTCGCCGGTGCCGGCGGAGCCATCGGCCTGATCCTCGGCGGGGTGCTCACCCAGTACCTGGACTGGCGCTGGACGATGTACGTCAACGTGGTCTTCGCGGGGGTGGCGTTCGTCGGTGGTGCCGCGCTGCTGCACCGCACGCCGCGCGACACGTCCTCCAAGCTCGATGTCCTCGGCACCGTACTGGTCTCCATCGGCCTGTTCTGCCTGGTCTACGGGTTCTCGAACGCCGAGACGCACGGCTGGGGTTCCCCGGCGACCTGGGGCATGCTGGCAGCCGGTGCCGTACTGGTTTCCGTCTTTGTGTGGTGGCAGACCAGGGCGGTGTACCCGCTGCTGCCCTTGCGGGTCCTGCTGGACCGTAACCGCGGTGCTTCCTTCGCCGCCCTTTTCGTCACTGGCGCCGGCATGTTCGGCGTGTTCCTGTTCCTGACCTACTACCTCCAGCAGAGCCTCGGCTACAGCACCCTGAAGACGGGCTTCGCCTTCCTGCCCATGATCGTGGCGTCCTCTGCCGCCTCCGCGGTGGCCAACAACGTCCTGGTGCGGCGCATAGGTCCCAAGCCGGTGGTTCCGCTGGGGATGGCCATCGCGGCCGCCGGCCTGGTGTGGATGACCACGCTGGACCTGGGCAGCGGATACATGACGCAGGTGCTGCCCCAGCTGGTACTCGTCGGCATCGGGGTGGGCACGGTGATCGCGCCCGCGATGAGCCTGGCCACCTCCGGTATGGCCGCGGCCGATGCCGGAGTCGCGTCCGCCGCCGTCAACACCGTCCAGCAGGTCGGCGGGTCCATCGGCGTCGCCCTGCTCAGCACGATGGCCTCCGACGCAGCCACGAACTACCTCTCCGGCCGCGATCCCAGGGACCCCGGCGTCCTGGCGCAGGCCGGGCTCGAGGGCTACTCCACGGCCTACTGGTGGTCGGCAGCCGTCTTCGTGCTGGGTCTGGTGGTGACCGTGCTGCTGTACCGCCGTGGCGTGCCGCAGCACGACGAGAGCGCCGCACACGCCGTTCATATGTAGCGGGACAAGTGTCTTTGCGGCTCCCCTCCCTTGCTCGATGGATGCCCCACAGGGGCAGCGACTCGGGCTCTGTCAGCGGAAGGGGTACCAGGTGGGAGATCGAACAGATCCGCGTCTGCTGTGCAGTCGTGAGGCCATGGTCGCGGCGGCCACCGCGTTGCTCACCCGGATCCGCTGGGTCCTGACACACGGCGGAGGTGTGCTGCCGCTGCTCGCCGACCGGAGGGAACCCTTCCGTACCCGCGTCGTCGGCGGCGGCGTCGACGCGCCGAGCGCCGTCGAACAGCTCGGCCGACTCTGGTACGACCTGGCCGGCACGCCGTTCCCGCTCCGTGTGCCTGCCTCAGGTCGCACCATGCCAGGACTCACCCCTCGGAGAGGAGGTGGGCCAGCAAGCGGTCGAAGTCGCTGTGGTCGAGCTCGGCCCCCCGGGGCACCACTGCCTCCGTTTCCTGCAGGAACGCCTTGACTTCCTGCGCTGGGGCCTTGATCAGGGCCGTACCGGACGGCGGGTTGAGAAGGATGTACAAGTCGCGGCAGCCCTCATCGCCGGTGGGCCATATGCGAACGTCTCCCTCTCCGGCGGGGCCCTCCAGGCCGCCGATCAGCAAGTCGCGCCCGATGATCCATTCCACCGACTTGTCGCTGTCGACATCGGTGGTGAATGCGGCATGGACCACATAGGGATCACTCGGCGCGTACCGCAGATTCATGATCACGGGCAGGGACGTCGCATGCACGCCGACAAGCTTCACAGGCAGTCCCTGGATCACAGTTCTCAATGCTTTCATCGGGTCTTGCTCCTGGTGCTTCGAGTCGTCTGGGGAGGGCCATCGGAAGGGCTGTCGTCGGATTCAAAGGGGCTGCACAGAGACGCGGTCACAGCGAGGACCGGTGGCGGTCGGCACGAGGACAGTCGTCCCACACGAAGCTGACGCGTCGCAGGCCGACCGTCAGCGCAAGGGTGAGTCCAGGGTGGGCGTCAGGAGGGTCTCGTCGAGGCCGACGATCTGGTTGATGTCGAAGCCCTCCATGTCAGCGCGGAATTCAGGACTCGACAGGTATGCCTCCAGCCGCTCCTGCACGTCGTCGGCGTCCTGGTAGGAAACGAGGGCATACAGCCGGGGAGTGTCGCTTCCGGGCGCCGCGGGCACCGTCCAGACGCCGTGGGTGGTGATCCGGTGCTTGGCCATACCGGGAATGTGCTGGGCCCAGATCTTCTCGTAGGCGGAGAGGGCGTCGGGGCTGCGCAGGGTGTAGACGCGAAGCTGGTACTGCGACATGAGACTGGTTCCTTTACTTCTGAGCATGGATGGTCGGCGGTCAGCCTTGGGGGAGGAGGTGTGCCAGTTCGGCATCCCAGTCGATGAGTCCGGACTCGGTACCCCGTGGCACGAGAGCCTGGGTGTCCTGAAGGAAGGACGAGATGTCCCGCACGGGGACCTCCAGCAGGGCGGTGCCCGCGGAAGACCCGAGGGCGATGTAGATCGACTCGTCACCCCGCCCTGCGGCCGACCAGATCCGGACCTCCCCATGACCTGCGCAACCGTTCAGGCCGTCGGCCAGAAGGTCACGCCCCAGGACCCATTCGACCGGCTCGTCGCTGTGGACGAAAAAGGCGGCACGGACGACGTAGGGATCAGCAGGCTCGTACCGCAGCCGCATGCACAAGGGCTCTGAGCAGGTGCGCGAGACGACGAGCTGCGCGGTCACCGCCCGAACCACGGTCCTCGAAGACTCCATGGGCATTCACTCCAAGGCACCCCCTCGCCTCGGCTGCGTCCCGGCGCTCGTGGCGACAAGCACGCATCGAATCAGGAGGTGTTCAGCAGGGCCCGGGTGCCGGACAGCATCGGCGGACCGTGCGGGTCGTGGCGTCGCGGCAGTTGAAGCGACGCGCGCCTGTGGCACGTGGTGGTGCCGCAGGCAGGTTCAGAGGGGGAGCAGGATGCAGGCCCTCGCTCGATCGCTCGCCCGGGCGGCGGTCAGGGGACCGCTGATCCGTGACCAGAGGTCGCATCCCCGCGCCGACAGGCATCGAGGTGAGAGGTACAGCCCCCGCTCAGGGGCACAGGCGGGACCCGTCCTACCGGTCACCGTGGTTGCGGCCGTAGAGCTCCCATCCGTAGGAGTCCCGGCCCCGGCCGTCGCTCTCGTAGCGGTTCCAGTCGTGCCGGTAGGAGCTGTCGGACTTCCACCCGCGCCCCTCATCGTCCCAGCGGTAGCAGCGGCCGTCGCGGCTGTGCCAGAGGGAGCCGGCGACATGGTCGTCGTGGTGCCAGCCACGCTTTGAGTCCCAGCAGTAGCCCTGCTCGATCAGGTAGCCGACGCCGTGGTCCCAGCGGTAGTCGGCGGGGTTGACCTCGACCGACCGCTGGACGTGTTCGGAGGCGGGAGTCGCGGCCGAAGCCGTGCCCCCGGCACCGATGAGGGCGACACCCGCGACCGTCACGGAGGAAACGGCGACAGCAATCCGCTTCGTGAGCTTCTTCATGATCTTTCCTTCCGGTTGGTGCGGTCTGCACCAACGGCTGCTTCTGCAGGCGATGTGAGGCGCCTGGCGTTGTGCGGCGTTGTCCGTCAGGCAGTTCCATACGTCGTATGGAAGCATGCTGCCAGGATAACCATACGACGTATGGAAATAGGTGGACAGTGACAGTGACTCGGGTCACCCGGACCACCAGGCACGGACCTCATCGCCGGACATGAGACCAGGCGGCAGGCCGCGAGGTGTCTGCGGAGCGGCGTCGCGACAGCGAGTGCGATGTCCTGGGGGGAGTCTGCGCGCGAAGAAGGAGTACAAAGAACGTATGCGTCTGCGGGGTGTCTGGCGGGACCGGCTCCCGGAACAGCGCCGCGGTCTGTTGGTGACGGCGCTGGCGCTGATCGTGGCCATCGCCGCGGTGGACATCGGTATCGGGACCAGTGTTCATCTGGGCCCGCTGCTGGTCATCGCACCGACGTTGACCGCCGCCTTCGCCGGTCCGCGGCTTACCGCTCTGGTCGGGGTTCTGGCGGAGATCGCCTTGGTGATCATCGCGATTTTCCACGGCGGGCTGACCACCACCAACCACGTGGCCCAGCTGATCGCCCTGGCTGTGCTGTCAGCTCTGGTGGTCTTCGTCTCTTATGTGCGGGAGCGGCATGCCCGGGAGATGAGCCGGTTGCGGTCGGTGGCCGAGACGGCGCAGCGGGTTCTGCTGCGGCCTCCACCTCGCCGGATCGGGCCGTTGCGGGTGGCCTGGCTGTATCTGGCCGCCGAGGACGAGGCCCAGATCGGGGGCGACCTGTTGGCGGTCGCCCGCGCTGATCACCCCTGCACCCGGGTGCTCATCGGCGACGTACGAGGCCATGGTCTTGCCTCCGTCGGCGAAGCATCGGTGGCGATGAGTGCGTTCCGTGAGGGCGCACACCGGTACCCCTCCTTGCCCGAGCTCGCCACGGCCGTCGAAGAGAGCATCTGCCGGAACCTGGAGGAGGTCGCCGACACCGCGCACGATGCCGGCGAGCACTTCATCACCGCCATCATGATCGACATCCCCGATCAGGGCCCCCACGCCGAAATGCTCAACTGCGGCCATCCGCCGCCCCTGCTGATCCGTGGTGACCAGGTGTCTGCCCTGAACTCCGGCCGTCCCGCACCCCCGTTGGGCCTGCGTGCCCTGGACGTACTCAACGACCGGACCGACCGGTTCGCATGGGAACCGGGCGACATGCTGCTGCTCTACACCGACGGCGTGATCGAAGCCCGCTCACCGAACGGAGCCTTCTACCCGCTCGCCGAACGCGTCGCCTCCTTCCCCGCCTCAGGTCCCGACGCCCTGCTGCACCACATTCACCGCGACCTGCTCGCGCACACCGGCGAGCAGCTCACCGACGACGCCGCTTTCCTGATCATCGAACGCACCCCGTCACACCATCTGCACCGGCCGCTCCTCGCGTCCCATGTCGACGGTCGCACTCGTCCACAGCCCTCGGGTCGACATGGTCCGGCCGGCTGAACGCGTTCCGTGCTTCCCTCACCCCGACGAGCGGGTGGCGCCGGTTGCCCGGGGTCGGAGAAGGAGCGATTCCAGCAGATCGTTTGGTCAAGGGACTTGACGACGAAAGCATTACATCTGACTATTTCATCACAAATGGGCAGAATGTCGCATTCAGGCCACGCCCCGCGTGTGCCGTTCGACCGGACAACGCCGTTCACCACCGCTGCACACAGAGCCGCAGCCCTACGTGCCGACGCCCTGTTCGCCTCCGACCGATGGGATGAACTGCGATGACGTACACCGACCAGACCCCCTCCGCCGAGCCGGTGAGCCTTCCTGAGGTGCCCGACGCCGCGATAGCGATGATCGATGCCGAGGGCGTCGTCGTGGGGTGGACGCACGCCGCCCAGCAACTCGTCGGCTATGCGGCCGGGGACGTGGTGGGCCGGTCCGCCGCACACGTGCTGCCGCCTCCCGAGGACGCCCAGAAGGCGTTGGCGTTCTCCGAGCAGTGCCGTGCGCGGGGCGGCTGGTCCGGCACCGTCGCGATACGCCACCGCGACGGCCACACGCTCAGGGTGACACTGCGGGTATCGCTGCTACGGGGGCAGGGCGACGACACCCGGTGGCTGGCGTCCGTGGCGGACATAGGAGCTCTGTCCTCGGGGGCGACCGGGGCACCGGTGCGCGAGTCGCTCCTTGCCCGAGCCCCGATCGGCATCGTCGTTTACGACGCGCAGCTGCGCTGTGTCTGGGTGAACGACGACATGGAGCGGCACGACGGCGTGTCTCGTCACCGGCGCTTCGGGCGCGGTCTGAAGGACTCACTGCCCGCCGTCGAGGCCGAAGCGCTCGAGGTGGTGATGCGGCAGGTGCTGGAGAGCGGCACGACCACGGTGCACGAGTACCGTGCGTGGCCGCCTGCGGACCGGCCCCGAGAGCACGCGTTCGCCGCCTCCTTCTTCTGTGTCCAGGGCACGGACGGCACGCCACTGGGCGTGTGCTCCATGACCGTGGACGTCACAGGAAACAAGCGGGCACGCGAGCGCCTCGCCATCCTCAGCGAGGCCAGCACGCACATCGGCAGCACCCTCGACGTGATGCAGACCGCCCAGGAACTGGCAGAACTCACCGTGCCCCTGCTGGCCGACCACGTCGTCGTCGACCTGGCGGAGTCGGTTCCGTTCGGACTCGAACCCTCCGCACGGATCGGCCCGAGGAGCGGACACCGCCCTGTGCTGCGCCGTGCCGGGGTGGCCTCCGTCGACCAGGGTGTCCTGGAGTTGCCGGCGGTGCGTGAAGAGGTGATCCACGTCCCCCCGACCTCGTCGTTCGCCGCTGTCCTGCGCACGGGCAGGTCTCACCTGGAACCGGTGCTGGACACCCATGCCGGCCCCTGGGTCGACCACGATCCGACGCGTGCGCAGAAAGTACGCGACAGCGGCGTCCACTCCTTGATGGTCGTACCCATCCGTTCCCGGCGCTGCGTGCTGGGACTTGCGCTCTTCGGCCGCTCCGTGGAAGAGACGCCGTTCCAGGAGGACGACCTGCTCCTCGCCGAGGAGCTGGTCACCCGGGCCGCGCTCTGTCTGGACAACGCGCTCCAGTACGCGCGTGAGCGCACTGCCGCCCTCACGCTGCAACGCGCCCTGCTCCCTCAGCGGGTGCAGGGCGGTGCCGCCGTCGAGGTCGCCTCGCGCTATGTGCCGGCCGACGTGGACCACGGTGTGGGGGGCGACTGGTTCGATGTGATCGAACTGTCCGGCGCCCGGGTGGCCCTGGTCCTCGGCGATGTGGTGGGTCACGGCATCAACGCCGCGGCGACCATGGGCAGGTTGCGCACCGCCGTGCGCACGCTCGCGGATCTCGACCTGCCCCCGGACGAACTGCTGGCTCACCTCGACGACACGGTCCGGCGACTGAACGACGAGGACGCCGACGACACCGACCCGGTTTCCGCGGTCGTCGGTGCCACCTGCCTGTACGCCGTCTATGATCCGGTCTCCCGACGGTGCACGCTGGCACGGGCCGGGCATCCACCACCCCTGATCGTCGACGCACAGGGCGGGGTCACCGTCCCCGACCTGCCGGCCGGAGCCCCGCTCGGCCTCGGCCTCGGCCTGGTGCCTTTCGATTCCGTGGAACTGGAACTGCCCGAAGGAAGCGTGCTCGCCCTCTACTCCGACGGCCTGGTCGAGTCCCGCGGCGAGGACATCGACGTCGGCCTGCAGCGCCTGGGCGCCGCACTGGCACAGCCCGGTGCCGCCCTGGAGGACCTGTGCTCGCGGGCGATGCAGACCTTGTCGGCGCAGGCACCGGCCGACGACGTCACCTTGCTCCTTGCGCGGACGCGCGCCCTGCCTCCCGCCCAAGTCGCGTCCTGGGATCTGCCGAACGAACTCGTCACCGTCCCGACGGCCCGACGTCTGGCCGCCCGTCAACTCCGTGAATGGGGTCTGGAGCCGCTGGTGACGGCCGTGGAGTCGCTCGTCAGCGAACTGGTCACCAACGCGATCCGCCACGGCGACGGCTCGATCCGCCTACGGCTCATCCAGCACCGGGTGCTCACCTGCGAAGTCTCCGACACCAACGCCGGTCGGCCGCGCCCCCGCCATCCCGGCGACCTCGACGAGCACGGCCGCGGCCTCTACCTGGTCGGTCGGCTGTCACGCAGGAGCGGTTCCCGCTCGGTAACAGACGGCAAGGTCGTCTGGGCCGAACATGACCTGCCCCCCCGACAGACGCCCGCTGAGCGCCGACAGCCGCCACAGGATCTCCATCTCCCGTAGGTGCGGAACCTCGTAAGGAAAGCCAGAGACATGGACGCATCGGATATGGAAAACGCCGACCTGGCAGGCGCCTTTCGAGGTGCGACGAGCGTCTCCGGCGCCGGCCCCGGCGGCCCACCGCCCGCCTTCGAAGGACTGGCCGCGGCCGTGCTCGACGCCCGGGGCACGGTGGTGGGGTGGACCGGCACAGCACGGGAGCTGACCGGGTTCCGCGCCGACGAGGTCCACGGCCGCCCCGTGCGGGAGCTCGTGGCCGACCTCCCGCACGACCCGCGCAGCGCCGCACACGTGCCGGCGACCGGCCGGGTACGACTGCGTCACCAGTGCGGCAACACGATCGACGTCACATTCCGGACCACACGGGTGAGCGGCTCGGCGGACTTCCTCGTGCTCGCGGCCCCCACTCCTCACATCGCCGAACACCGGCACGGCGCAGCCCTCCTGCGCGCCCTGTCCGCACAGAACCGGATCACGATCGCCCTGCACGACACGGATCTCACCACCGTGCAGACGAACGCCATGCCGGACACTCCCGACGGCCGTCCCCTGCAGCCCGGCGCCCGACTGGGCGACGTACTGTGCGCCGAGGACGCCGAGAGCATCGAGGCGGTACTGCGGCAGGTGCTCGAGACGGGCGTCCCGGTGATCCACCGGAACCAGCGAGTGAGCCGGCGACACCGTCCGGCGCGGCGGCACGCGCTGTCACTGTCCGCGTTCCGACTGGAGTACGCGGGAGGACACCCCGCAGGAGTCGCAGCCCTGTACATAGACGACACCGACCAACTGCGTGCCCGCCGACAGCTGGATCTCGCCCATGCGGTCGCCGAGCGGGTGGGGGGCTCCCTTGATGTCGTGCGGACCGCCCAGGATCTCGCGGACATCCTTGTACCCGCCTTCGGTGATCTCGCGGCAGTCGACCTTGCGGAAGCCGTCTTCGACGGTGACGAGCCCGCCGAGCGGCTGGGCGGAGGAGATCCGCACCGGCGCAACGCGGCCCTGGCGCCGTCGACCGCGGTCTGGCCGCCCGGCATCCGGCGCGGCAACCCCGTCCCGCCCCTGTCCGACCACCCCCTCCTGCGCCGCTTCCAGCACGGCGAGACGGTCGTCTACGGCCGGGACGACTACATCGCCGTGATCGGCGGTGCACATCCGGCCGAGCAGTTCCTCCCGCACGACGTCCAGGCGGTGATGGTGGCCCCGCTGCACGCCCGCGGCCTCACCCTCGGAGCGATCGTGGTCTGGCGCACCGGTCCGTCCGAACCGTTCACCGAGGACGAGGTGGATCTCATGAGGCAGATCGCCTCACGAGGAGCACTCGCCATCGACAACGCCCGCCGCTACACGCGCGAGCACAGAGCGGCCATGGCCCTGCAGCAAAGACTCCTGCCCCCGGCCACGACCGACACTCCGGCAGCCGAGACCGCCGGCGTCTACCTGCCCACAGACCGTGGGTGCGGCACCAGCGGCGACTGGTACGACGCCATACCCCTGCCCGCTCTCCGGCTGGCTCTGGTCGCCGGAGACGTGATCGGCCGCGGCATACCCGCCAGTGCCACCATGGGCCGTCTGCGCGCTGCCATCCAGACCCTCGCCGACCTCGAACTGGAGCCGGACGAGTTGCTCACGCGCCTCGCCGACCTGGTCCAGCGCCTCGCGGCGGAGGCACCCTCCGGCGACCATGACGCCATGGGCGCCACCTGTCTGTACGCGGTCTACGACCCGGTCACCCGACGCTGTGCCATGGCCAGTGCCGGGCACCCGCCGCCGGTGCTCGTGCGGCCCGACGGGAGTGCCGACGTCGTCGACATCGTCCCGGGGCCGCCCCTCGCCGTCTGCGGCATGCCGTACGAGACGACCACGATCGACGTCGAGCCGGGTAGCGTCCTCGCGCTCTACACCGACGGCCTGGTCCACCAAGCCGCGCACGACGTCTGCGACGGGCTCCGGCGGCTGACCGGTGCTCTCGCCACCTCCTGCCGCCCGGACCGCGCGCTGGACGACACCGGCAGGGCCCTTCTCGAGAAGCTGGTGGTCGAAGCACCGCGTGACGACGCGACCCTGCTGCTGGCACGTACCCGCGCCGTAGCGGTCCAGGACACCGCTCGATGGCAGATACCGGCCGATCCGGCTGCCGTCTCGGACGCTCGGGAATGGGCGACCCGACAACTCACCGCATGGGGGTTGGACGACCTCCTCTTCCCCACCGAGCTCATCGTCAGCGAACTGGTCACCAACGCGATCCGCTACGGCCGTCCGCCGGCGGAGCTGCGACTGATCCGGCACCACGTTCTGGTCTGCGAGGTCACCGACTCCAACACGGCCCAACCCCGTCTGCGCCGCGCCCGCACCACCGACGAGGGCGGACGCGGCCTGTTCCTCGTCGCCCAACTCGCCGAGCGCTGGGGCTGCCGCCACGGCCAGAACCACAAGACCATCTGGTCCGAACAGCCCATCGCGCGCGGTAGCTGATCACGCCCGACCGAGACCACGCGGCGGAACGCATCGGCGGGCGAGGGCAGCACCGGCACGAAACTCTGATCGTGCGTTGCTCGCATGGGTGCGGTGAGCCCACAGCCAAGGGAATGTTGAGTTCCGGGGACCAAGATCCCGTGCCACGGTCGCGGGTTGACTGCTCTGTGTGGGTGGCAGGAGCCGGCCACTCGGCCCGGCCGCCGGGCCGTCACCGTGGTGTTGTGACGATGCTGCGCGGCCGGGCCGACGGAACTGAAGCACGGTGCGAGGCACAGGACAGTTTTACCTGGATCGCGGCCGCCTCGCCCCTCGGCCCATCGGCCAGGAACTGAGCTCGGGCACAAGGTGCCGTGACGGACCGTCCGCCAGGCGGAGTCGAGGGCCGGAGCGGCTGCTTCCGCCGCAACCCTTCACCCGCGTGGTGTGACCGGACCGGTTGGCGAACCACGCCGCTTGCCGCACGGACGGCGCAGGCCCTGCCGCTGATCCGCGCGTGTCCGTGCGGGTCCGCCCGCGCCCCTGCCCGACCTCGGCTGGGAGCCGTCGACGACGGCAGCATAGGGTCCCGGCGTCCAGAAGGACGCCGGGACCCTGCGTACTCACACCGGATGGCTACTTCATGGCTGCCAGGGCCCCGTCGACGCCCGCGGTGGGGGAGCCGAGGCCGGTGACGGTGTCGTAGCCGGGGCCGGCTGTGCACTCCGCGCCGCACCGGCCGTTGGAGCCGGCGGTGATGTCTCGCAGGTAGCTGCTGCCGAGCGCGTAGACATCGGTGTGCGCCGTGTCGCCGTCCGGACCGTCGGAAGCCAGGTGCGGCTTGCCGGCGGTGGCCCGGAACTGGTCGGCCGAGGCGATGATCGCCGCCCAGATCGGGGCGGACAGGCTGGTGCCTCCCACCTTCAGCCACATGGACCGGGCGTTGTCACCATCGGTCATGGTCACGTAGACGGGCACACCGGTGGCCGGGTCGGCCACGAAACTGACGTCCGGCGTGGCCCGCAGCGGGGAGGACTGCACCCCGTCCTGGTAGGCCGGGCGCGGCTCGAAATAACTCAGGCCGCCGCCGGTGGACTTCCAGGCCGTCTCCCCGACGGTGTTCCCGTCGGCGTCCAACTGGAGGTTGGTGCCTCCGATGGCAAGGACGTGGGGGTTGGTGGCGGAGTAGCCCCCCGGGTGGCCGTCGTCGCCCGTGGACTGGACGCAGACCGAGTCGGCCAGCTTGCAGTGGCCGTCGTAGAAGGCCTGCTCGGAGAACTCACCGGTGCCCCAGCTGTTGCTGATCGCGGCCGGGTGGAGTGCCGCGGCCACGTCTTCGGCCCGGGCGAGCGCCGCCACGCTCGCGTCCGCACCCTCCACCAGGACGATCTTGGCGTGAGGGGCCACCGAGTGCGCCCACTCGATGTCCAGGGCCGCTTCCTCGTTCCAGCCGGTGTCGACGTCGGGCGCGGTGCCGTCCGCGGAGACCTGCTCGAAGTCGAAGCAGTCCGCTCCTCCACCGCCCACCGTGTCGCAGGTCTGCGGCAGGTCGAAGTGGGCGGCGAAGTGGTTCAGGTCCTGCTCGGCCGTGGGGTAGTGGTACGCGTCGACGATCGCGACGGTCTGCCCGGCGCCGTCGCCCTTCAGGCCCAGGCGTGCCTGGATCTGGCGGGGGGTGTAGCCGCGGGTGGTCTCGCCGTCGTTGTCCGGGCCCGCGCTCAGCCTCTTCGCGGCCGGTGCCTTGCTCTGGACGTCGATCGGGACCGAGGCGGTGCCGACCGGCATGCCGAGGTTCTTCAGCGGGCTCGCGCTGCGCACCCCGTCGGCGCGCAGCTCGGAGACCTCGGCGGCGGACTGCGGGACGGCGGACGACATGCCGCCGTTCGGCGGGACCGGTATCCGGGTGGGCTCGTCCTCCGAGAGCTTGTAGGTGGTCAGGCCGTGCGGGAAGTAGTCCAGGTCGTTGAGGGCGCCACCGATCGACTGGGCCGAGATGTTCAGGGCCCGCCAGTCGAGCGCGAGTCCGATCATGTCGTCGCCCGGCCCGTCGTCCAGTCGCGCCGTCTGGACCTGGCTGGCCCCCAGCGCGGCGTCCGTGGCGCTCTCGCGCAGGAACCCGTCGTTGGCCGCGAAGGGCGTGTCGTAGGACCACAGAGCCTGGTAGGCGCCGACGAAGGCCTCGGTTCCGCCCACGGACCGGGCGATCACGCCGGAGCGGAAGCCGAGGAAGTCGGGCACGTCGTAGGGCTCACCTCCGTCCGCCGGGTAGACCCTGTAGTTGAAATCGCGCATCTCGATCAGACCGGTCTTCTCGGACGCGACGAAACCCTGCGACATCCCGGGGCTGTCGTACTGCTTGACGACCGCACCGGTGCGGGAGTCGAGGATCTGGACCGGGTGCTGGTAGGTCCGGAAGTCACCGGTGAAGGCGAAGGCGACGCCGTGTCCGGCCGCGCCCGGGATGTTCGGGTCGGCCAGAGCGGGATTCGTCGGCACGATCGCGAACGCGGCGGATCCGGTCGGGGTCTCGGTCCACAGCGGGTGTCCGGTGGCGGCGTCCAGGCCGACCGCTGTCGGCGCCGGGTCGGTGGGCTCCGTCGGGAGACCGAACCCCTTGTGGGTACCGCCGTACTCGAAGAACAGGTGTCCGGCGCCGTCCTTGGTGACGGTGGAGAAGACCAGGCTCTTGCCCTGGGTGCCCGCGGGCCGGTACGTCCACCGCTTCCTGCCCTGCGGGGTGTAGGCGGTCAGACTGCTGCCCGGGACGACGATCTCGGAACCGCCGCTGCCGTCGCCCGTGACCGTGAGCGAGGCGACGAAGCCGCCGGTGCGCACCGTCGTGCGTGCCTCACCGGTACGGGTGTCCAGTACGGCGAAACCGTGGTCGGTCCCGGCCACCACCGCGTCGCCGGCGCCGTGGCCGCCGTGCCGGGGCAGGAGACCCAGGGCGTGCACCGAGCTGTCGACCGTGGCCCGCCACAGGACGGTGGGCCGCCCCTTGCGCAGGGTCCTGCCGTCCAGGGCGAAGACGCCGCGGCTCTGTCCGCCGGTGATCAGGTCCTTCGTCCCGTCGTGGTTCACGTCCGTGACGACGGCCGCGTAGGGGTCGCCGGCCAGGGGCAGGGCCCGTGCCCTGCCGCTGCGGAGGTCCACCGTGTAGGCGGTGTCGTCGTATCCGACGGTCAGCAGTCCGTCCCGGTAGTGGGTGAGCGCGCCGCCCGAGACGGCGCCCTCCCGCCGCCAGTCGACGTGACCGGTCGCGGAGTCGAGTGCGACGAGCTGCGTGTGCTCGGGACCCGCGGGGGTGGCCGCGGTGGCCGACGTCGGGTCGGAGAGCGAGGCGATGACCTCGCCGCTTCGCGCGTCGGAGGACACTTCCATGGTCGGGGCGTTGGGCCTGCCGACGGTCGAGGCGGTGGTGTACGACCACAGGGTGCGGCCCTGCCGGTCCCAGCCGGAGACGGTGCTCTGACCGTCCGACAGGTCGGCGTCGATGCCGAGCTCGGCGACCGCGAAGCGGGTCCGTCCGCGGTGCGCGTCCGGCAGGACCTGGAAGGCCTCCGGCACCGTGCCCTCACGCGAGGCGACCACCGAGCGGTGGCCGTCGTGCGCGTCGATCGCGGTCAGGTCCCAGCGCACCTTGTCGAAGGGGTCGTTCTGCTCGACCACCAGGACCCGGTCGGCTCCCGGGTCCTTGGCGAGCATGCGCGGGTAACCGGGGGTCTTGGCGTGGGCGGCGACCCTGCCGTCGGACGTCCTGAGCACCAGGACGTTGCCGGCGGCCGGGCGCGGGTTGCCCAGGCCCAGGGGTGTGTCGGACCAGGAGGCCGCGATCCGGCCGGCGCCCAGGGACGTCAGATCACCCCAGCGGGCCCAGGGCGCGTGCGTCGAGTACGTCCAGTCGACCCGTGCGGCCGTCCTGCCGTGTGCGGCACGGCGGAAGCTGTACGCGGTCAGGTTGCTGCGGCTGTCGCCCTGTTCGGCGACCGGGGAGGAACTCCAGTCCGGCCCGGTGGCGTCGGCGACGATCAGCTTGCCGTCCTGGACGAGCATGGTGCCGACGAGGCCCGGCACGAGCCTGCTCCACGCCGTCTTTCCGGTACGGCCGTCCAGCACGGTGAGGAAGGTGCCGTAGGACAGCTTCGAGCCGGGAGAGGAGAACGGCCGGAACGGCCAGTCGCCGACCGTGTAGGCGACCGCGACGTCACCGACGCCGTCGCCGGTGAAGTCGCCCGTCACGTAGGGGTGCCTGCCGGTGACCGACATCTGGTACGGGTTGTAGCCGACGTAGAGGTTCGGCAGGTACGGGTAAGGCTGGAACCAGTTGTCCGGCTTCACCTGCCAGTCCTTGTAGAGACTCGTCGCGCCGCGGTTCCACACCTGGTGGCCGTGTGCGTCGTAGCGGGCGACGGTGCCGGCGCTGAAGACGCCCACCCAGTCCTTGGTGCCACCGAGGGCCAGGGGCTCGGCGACGCCGCGGGCGGTCTCCCACTGGCCGGTCCGCTTGAAACCGGGGGCGGTCGGCGGGGTGTCCGTCTTTCCGCTCGCAGTGGCCGTCCTGTTCCGCTCGGTGCCTGGAAGTGCCGGGGCGGCAGCGGCGGGGCCCTCCTCGGCGGCGACCTGGCCGGGGGTGCCGTCGATCCTGGGTTCGTACCGTCGGCTGAGCTTCTCGATCGCGGCTGCGGTCAGCCGGATGCCCTTCGCGTCGTGCGGCGGGTCCGCCTGGACCGGCGGGGCGACCAGCAAGCCGGCCGCCAGCCCCAGCACGGTGACGACCATGCCGGAGCGTATGCGCTTTCTACGCATTCTCAAGTGACCACGAGCCTCTCAAGTGGGGAGACGGGGCGGCCGGCTCACGAGGAGCACCGATGAACCGCCCCGCGGGGGATGCGGGTACTGTTCCAGCACATCCGCCCCGGCGGGTGATGATCAGCTGGCCGGTACCGGCCAGGCGCCGGTTCCGGCCGAGCGCCGCGCCGACCGTGGTCCACAGGAAGGAGACGAACCTGTGCTGGAGCCCCTGGGTCTCGACGATCCGACCGAGCGCGCATACCGCCATCTGCTCGCCTCGCCGCCCGTGACCGCCATGGAACTGGCCAGGCACCAGTCGTGCACCACGGGGCAGGCCCGCCGCATGCTCGACGGGCTGGTCGCGGCGGGCCTCGCGGTGCCGTCGGCGGAACGGCCCACCCGCTACGCCCCGCTGGATCCGCGCATCGGTTTGGCCGCTCTGATCCGCGCCCGCCGTCTGGAGCTGGAGCGTGCGGAGGCCGCGCTGGACGCCTATGGCGCCGAGTTCAACGAACGCAAGCTCAGCTCCGATCCGAGTGGTCTGGTCGAGATCATCGAGGGGCCGACCGCGATCACCGACTGGTTGACCGCGCTGATGGCGGGCGCCGAGCACGAGGTGCTGTGCTTCGACACCCCGCCCTACCTCACGGCTGACGCGAGCGCGTTGCAGTCCGAGGAGGAGCTGCTGGCGCGTGGCGTGCGGGCACGGGCGGTCTACTCGAGCCAGGTGCTGGCCATCCCCGAACGCGCGGAACTGCTCCAGCACCTCGTGCTCCTCGGGGAACAGGCCCGGGTGCTGCCCCATGTGCCCCTGAAAATGCTGGTCTTCGACCGCCGCGATGCCATCGTTCCGCTCACCGCCGGTGTCGACGGCCTGCGCAGTACGGCCGCCCTGGTCCACCGGTCACCGCTGTGCGACGCCCTGGTCGACCTCTTCGAGGTGAGTTGGCGGCAGGCCACGCCCGTCTTCGGCAGCGAGGCCCGGGAGACGGACGACCATCCCGACCTCGGCGAGGCGGAGCGTGCTCTGCTCCACTTGCTCCACGCCGGACTGAAGGACGAGACCATAGCCCGCCAACTCGGCCTCAGTGAACGCACCCTGCGACGCCGGATCACCGACCTGACCGTCCGCCTCGGGGCGACGAGCCGGTTCCAGGCGGGCGCGCAGGCAGTTCGCCGCGGGTGGCTCTGACCCCGGTCCTGGATGGGTGACAGCGCCGGGAGCGCCCGGCCGACGGCGTCCAGGGCCTCGCACACGGCGGTGGGAGCGCAACGGTCACAGCAGATCGGCCAGTGACCACGCCGCCTGTGAGTCACCGACACGTTAAGGCTGTTCGGCCCGTATGACCTTGCCGTCGCCGGTGTACCGTGTGCCCCGGCGACTGGTGAGCTGCGCGACCAGGAACAGGCCTCGGCCGTCCTCGTCGTGCTCTTGGCGCGGCGCAGCCGTGGCGAGGTGCTGCTGCCGTCGGTGACCTCACAGACCAGCGCGCGGTCACGGCCGAGCGCAGGCCGGCGGCGTCAGCCGGCTCCCTGCTCCGTGGGAGAGCCGGCGTCCTGTGTGGCGGCCCAGGAGGCGAGCAGGCGCAGTCCTTCTTCGGAGGGTGAGCCGGGTTCGGCCGCGTAGACGGTGAGGCTGAGGCCGGGTTCGGCGGTCATCTCCAGTCCTTCGTAGGCGAGGGTGAGGTCGCCGACGGCATGGTGGTGGAAGCGTTTGGTGCCGGTGCCGTGGTGGCGGACGTTGTGGGCGCCCCAGCGGGTGCGGAAGTCGTCGCTGCGGGTGGACAGCTCGCCGACGAGGTCGTGGAGGTCCTTGTCGTGGGGGTCGCGGCCTGCTTCGGTGCGCAGGATGGCGACGGCGATGTCGGCGGCCTGGTCCCAGTCGGGGTAGAAGCGGCGGGAGGCGGGGTCGAGGAAGTTGAAGCGGGCCAGGTTGCCCTGGTTGCCGGGCGTGGCGTAGACGTCGGCGTAGAAGGCCCGGGCGAGCTGGTTGGCAGCGAGGATGTCCATGCGGCCGTTGCGGACGAACGCGGGTCCGGCGGTGACGGCGTCCAGCATCCACTGCAGGCTGCGGTGCGGCGACCAGGCCCGGCTGGTGCGGCGGCGCGGCCGGGTGAGCACGTCGGAGCCGTCGGCGGCCTGGGCCAGGTTCAGCAGGTGGGCACGCTCGGCGTCGTCCAGCTGGAGGGCGCGGGCGACGGCTTCTAGGACGGCCGGGGAGACGCCGGCGAGGTTGCCGCGTTCCAGCTTGGCGTAGTACTCCACGCTCACATCGGCCAGTGCGGCGACCTCGCTGCGGCGCAGGCCGGGAACCCGTCGGCGGGCGCCGGAGGGCAGGCCTGCCTGCTCGGGAGTGATCTTTGCGCGGCGTGAGGTGAGGAACGCGCGGATCTCGGTTCGGTTGTCCACGCTCTCGACGGTACGTCCGGTCCGCGGACATAGGGGTGTACTGCCAGTACACCCCTTGACGGTGCCTCGCTGCGCGTGCCGGGAGCGGGTTACCTGGACGGCGTCGTGCTTTCCGCCCGCCGTGTCACGTCGGGGCGGGAAGTGCGCACCTGGCCCTGCACTCGGTGCGGCCCCGGACTCCGGTGGTCGCACACCACGGCACGCAAAGGAATCCCTCTCATGCGCGGCGCAGTGATCCACGCTCCCGGCGACGTCCGTTTCGAGACCCTGGACGACCCGAAGATCCTCCACCCGACCGACGCGATCATCCGTACGGCCGTGACCTGCGTGTGCGGCTCCGACCTGTGGCCGTACCGCGGCGCGGAGCCGATCGGCGACCCGCATCCCATGGGCCACGAGTACGTCGGCTTCGTGGAGGAGGTCGGCTCGGAGGTCACCTCGGTCAGGCCGGGCCAGTTCGTCGTCGGCTCGTTCGCCACGTCGGACAACACCTGCGCGAACTGCAGGAACGGTTTCCAGTCGAACTGCCTGCACCGCGAGTTCATGTCCACCTGCCAGGCCGACTACGTGCGCATCCCCAACGCCCAGGGCACCCTGGTCGCCACGGATGAGATCCCTGACGAGCGGTTCTGGCCGGGTCTGCTGGCCGTGTCCGACGTGATGGGCACCGGCTGGTGGGCCGCCGACGCCGCCGAGGTGGGGCCAGGCTCCACAGCCGTGGTCGTCGGCGACGGCGCGGTCGGCCTGTGCGGCGTGATCGCGGCGAAGGAGAGGGGCGCCGAGCGCATCATCGTCATGAGCCGGCACGAGACGCGGCAGAAGCTCGCCCGGGAGTTCGGTGCCACCGACATCGTCACCGAGCGCGGCGACGAGGGTGTGGCGCGGATCAAGGAGATGACCGGCGGGACCGGCGCCGACAGCGTGCTGGAGTGCGTCGGGACCGCCCAGGCCATGGAGCAGGCCCTGCGTTCCGCGCGTCCCGGCGGCAACGTCGGCTTCGTCGGCGTCCCCCACGAGGTCGCCGTCGACGGGCAGGAGCTGTTCTTCTCCCACGTCGGCCTGCGCGGCGGCCCCGCTCCGGTGCGCCGTTACCTGCCCGACCTCATCGACCGCGTCCTGATGGGAGCGATCGACCCGGGCCGGGTCTTCGACCTCACCCTGCCCCTGGAGCAGATCGCCGAGGGCTACCGGGCCATGGACGAGCGCCGCGCCGTCAAGGCACTCCTCACGCCCTGACCCACCCACTCCGTCCACCCGCACAAGAAGCAAGAAGCAAGAAGCAAGAAGCAAGAAGCAAGAAGCAAGAAGCAAGAAGCAATCAGCAATCAGCAAGGAGTAAGCAACCGTGCAGGTCACCCGCAGCTCGATCGGCACCGTCAAGGGCCCCGCCGACTGGTTCACCGGCGACGTCTACATCGACGCCGTCGCCGCGGCCCCCGCCCCGTCACGGGTCACCGCGAACCTGGTGCACTTCATGCCCGGCGCCCGTACCCACTGGCACCGCCACCCGCTGGGCCAGACCGTCTTCGTCACCGAGGGCGTCGGCCTGTGCCAGCGCCGGGGCGGACCGGTGGAGGTCATCCGGCCCGGTGACCGCGTCCTGTTCGAGGCCGACGAGGAGCACTGGCACGGCGCGGCACCGAACCGGCTGATGGTCCACCTGGCCATCAACGAGGGCGACGCCGACCACGACGTCGTGCACTGGCTGACCGCCGTCACCGACGAGGAGTACGCCGCCGCCCCGGCGACGTGAGCCGCTCTCACCAGCGGACACTCCCGTGCCGGTGCCGGTGACCTGAGGACGACTCGCAGGACTGGAGAGCGATTCCCCGGCAATGAGCAAGGCGTGACCCGCATCGTCATCGTCGTCCTGACTCTCGTCGCAGGCGTTCTGGCGTCCCTGGCCGGGGCCTGGATCTCCCCGTGGTGGCTGCTCGTCGCCGTACCGGTGCTGCTGCCGGCTCTGCTGGGCGCGTGGGATCTGCTGCAGCCCCGGCATTCGGTGCTGCGCAACTATCCGGTCCTCGGCCATGCCCGCTTCCTCATGGAGCGCATACGTCCGGAATTGCAGCAGTACTTCATCGAGCGGAACTACGACGGACGTCCCTTCGACCGGGACGTGCGCAGCATCGTCTACGAGCGCGCCAAGGGCACGGCCGCGGAGGAGCCCTACGGCACCGAACGGGACGTGTACCAGCCCGGCTACGAGTTCCTGGTCCCCTCGATGGCGCCGCGAGCGGTGCCGGAACAACCGCCGCGCGTGCGGATCGGCGGTCCCGACTGCGGCCGGCCCTACGACATGGCACTGCTGAACGTCTCCGCGATGAGCTTCGGATCGCTCTCCGCCAACGCCGTCCTCGCCCTCAACGGGGGTGCGGCGGCAGGGGGGTTCGCCCAGGACACCGGCGAGGGCGGCCTGTCCGAGTACCACCTCCGCCCGGGTGGTGACCTCGTCTGGGAGATCGGCACCGGGTACTTCGGCTGCCGCACGCGCGACGGCGACTTCGACCCCGCCGAGTTCTCCGACAAGGCCGCACACGACCACGTCAAGTGCGTGTCCCTGAAGCTGTCACAGGGCGCCAAGCCCGGCATCGGAGGTGTCCTGCCAGGTGCCAAGGTGAACGCCGAGATCGCCCGGGTCCGCGACGTGCCCGAGGGGCAGACCGTCGTCTCGCCGCCGTACCACCGGGTCTTCTCCACTCCGCGGGAACTCGTCCGCTTCGTCGCCCGCATGCGTGAGCTGTCCGGCGGCAAGCCCGCCGGGTTCAAGCTGTGCGTGGGCTCGCGGCGGCAGTTCCTGGCCGTGTGCAAGGCCATGCTGGAGGAGGGCACGGCGCCCGACTTCATCGTCGTGGACGGCGCCGAGGGCGGGACCGGCGCGGCGCCGCTGGAGTTCGCGGACCACGTGGGGACCCCGCTCACCGAGGGGCTTCTCACCGTGCACAACGCCCTCGTGGGAACCGGCCTGCGCGACCGGATCAGGATCGGCGCGAGCGGCAAGATCGCCACCGGGACCGACCTGGTCAAGCGCATGGTGCAGGGGGCCGACTACGGCAACGCCGCGCGGGCGATGATGTTCGCCGTCGGCTGCATCCAGGCACAGCGGTGCCACACGAACACCTGCCCCACCGGCGTCACCACCCAGGATCCCCGCCGCGCCCGCGCACTCCACGTCCCGGACAAGACGGCGCGCGTCCAGCGCTTCCAGGAGGCGACCGTGGCCAGCGCGTTGCAGATCATGGCGTCCATGGGCGTCACCGACCCCGCGCAGCTGCGTCCGCACATGCTCCGCCGGCGCATCGACCCCTTCACCGAGCGCTCCTACGAGGAGCTGTACGAGTGGCTCCGGCCCGGGCAGTTGCTCGCCGAGCCGCCGGCCTCCTGGGCGGCCGACTGGAACGCCGCCGACCCCGACCACTTCACCGTCTGAACCGGAGGACTCACGTGGCCCGTACTGTTGCCCGCGTCATCGTCGACGCGCTGAGCGAACTCGGCGTGCGCCAGGTGTTCGGCGTCGTGGGAGACGCGCTCAATCCCCTGACCGACGCCATCCGCACCACCGAGAACCTTGAATGGGTGGGCTGCCGGCACGAGGAGGCGGCCGCGTTCGCCGCAAGCGCCCAGTCGCAGCTCACCGGGACGCTCGGGGTGTGCATGGGCACCGTCGGGCCTGGTTCCGTCCACCTTCTGAACGGCTTGTACGACGCGGCCAAGAGTCACGCTCCGGTCCTCGCGATCGCCGGCCAGGTACCGCTCGCCGAGATCGGCAGCGACTACTTCCAGGAGGTCGACAACGACGCCCTCTTCGCGGACGTGGCCGTCTTCCGCGCCACCGTCACCTCCCCGGACCAGCTGCCGCAGATGCTGGAGACGGCGGTGCGCCACGCACGGGGCCGCAAGGGCGTCGCCGTGCTCACCGTCCCGGGCGACCTGGGCGAGAAGGAAGTGACCACCGACCGCCCCGCCCGCTTCTCCCTGAACACCCCCGTGAGCCGGCCCGACGAGTCGGCCGTCCGCCGCGCCGCGGACATCCTCGACCGCTCCGAACGCGTCACCCTCCTCGTCGGCGAGGGAGCCCGAGCCGCCCGCCAGGACGTCCTCACCCTCGCCGACCGCTTGGCCGCGCCCATGGTGCTCACCCTGAAGGCCAAGGCCGGTTTCGAGGGCGAGGCCAACCCGTTCCAGGTCGGCCAGACCGGCCTGATCGGCAACCCGGCCGCGGCGGCGGCCCTCCAGGACGCGGACACGCTGCTGATGCTCGGTACGGACTTCCCCTACCGGGACTGGTATCCCGAGGGCCGGACCGTGATCCAGGTGGACACCGAGGCCACCCACATCGGACGCCGAGTACCGGTCGAGCTCGGGCTGGTGGGGGACACCGCCGTCACCGTCCGCGACCTCCTGGACCATGTCACCGCCGCGCCCGCCGGGTCCGAGGGCGCACGCGACCGCTCGCACCTGGAGAAGGCACGCGAACGTTTCGACCAGTGGCGGACCGGTCAGGCGCGGCTCGCCGACCCGGCACACGACAAGGGCCTCCTGGGCCGGGTCCGCTCCGCGCTGGACAACCGCAGCCACGACATCCGCCCGGAGGCCCTGGCCGCGGCCGTCGACCGGATCGCGGCCGACGACGCCGTCTTCACCTCCGACACGGGGATGGCCACGGTGTGGCTGTCGCGCTTCGTCGAGATGCGTGGCGAACGCCGCCTCATCGGCTCCTACAACCTGGGCTCGATGGCCAACGCCATGCCCCAGGCGCTGGGCGCCCAGTGCCTGGACCGGGAACGGCAGGTCGTCGCCTTCTGCGGCGACGGCGGACTGAGCATGCTGCTCGGCGACCTCATGACCCTCAAGTCGTACCGCCTGCCCGTCAAGCTCGTCGTCTTCGACAACCGGCGGCTGGGCATGGTGAAACTCGAACAGGAACAGGCGGGCCTGCCCGAGTTCGGCACCGTGCTCGACAATCCCGACTTCGCCGCCGTGGCCGAGTCCATGGGCATCACCGGCATCCGCGTGACGGAACCGGCCGATGTGGAAGACGCCGTACGACGCGCTTTCCGCACTCCCGGCCCGGTCCTGCTCGACGTCCTCACCAACCCCGACGAGATCGCCGTCCCGGCCAAGCCGACCGTCGAACAGGGCTGGGGGTTCGCGGTGGCCAAGATGAGGGAAGTCGTCCGCAGCCACGGAGAGCCGAGCGGGAACTGACAGCGAACCGCGCATGCGGCAAGGCTTCGGCCGTGCCCCGGCGGTGAGCTGACTCGTACTCATCCCTTCGGGGGCCTGGCCGATACCGGCGAGGCTCCACGAGTCGTCGGCGAGGACGTCGACCAGGAGTGGCCGTGTCCCCCGAGGGCGCCGTCGTCCGCGGCGGAGGCTCGCGGGTGCGGCAGCCGGGTGAGGGTGCTGAACCGTGCCGCGCGGCGGCGTAGGTGCCGGTGACCGGGGGCCGGTCGCGGGCGTGCCGGTGCACCCGCGGTCCGGTAGAAGATCCGCTTGGCGAACTCGACGAGGATCAGGTAGACGACGACCATGGCGGCCACGGCGGCGAAGAAGCCGGTCGGGAGCAGTTGGAAGCCGAGGACAGGGGCCAGTGGGGTGGCCGGCAGGGCGGCCCCGAGGGCGACGACACCCAGCGCCGTGAGGGTGAGGGGCAGGCTCGGGCGGCTGCGCCAGAAGGGGACGCGACGGGTGCGGATGGCGAAGACGACCAGGGTCTGTGTGGCGAGGGACTCCACGAACCAGCCGGTGTGGAACTGGGCGGCGTCGGCGTGGAAGACGCCCAGCATCACGGCGAAGGTGACGAAGTCGAACAGGGAGCTGATCGGTCCGAAGCAGATCATGAAGCGCCGGATGAAGGCGATGTCCCAGTGCGCGGGCCGCCGCACCTGCTCCTCGTCGACCTCGTCGGTGGGGATGGCGAGCTGGCTGGTGTCGTACAGCAGGTTGTTGAGCAGGATCTGAGAGGGCAGCATCGGCAGGAAGGGCAGGAAGAGTGAGGCTCCGGCCGCGCTGAACATGTTGCCGAAGTTGCTCGAGGTGCCCATCAGGACGTACTTGATGGTGTTGGCGAAGATGCGCCGTCCCTCGGCGACTCCGTCGGCCAGGACTCCGAGGTCCTTCTCCAGCAGGATCACGTCGGCCGCGTCCTTGGCCACGTCGGTGGCCGAGTCCACCGAGATGCCCACGTCGGCGGCGTGCAGCGCGAGGGCGTCGTTGACACCGTCACCGAGGAAGGCGACGTCGCCGCCGGTCTTCCGCTGGATCCGCACGATGCGGGCCTTGTGCTCGGGGCTGACCCGGGCGAAGACGGTCGTGCGGCCGATGGCGGTGGTGAGCCGCTCGTCGTCCATGGCGTCCAGGTCGGTCCCGGTCAGCACGGCGGCGTCGGCCAGGCCCAGGTCCTGGCAGACCTTGGCGGCGACCGCGGGATTGTCCCCGGTGACGATCTTCACCGTGATGCCGAGCGCGTCCAGCCGCTTCAGCGCCTCGGCCGCGTCGGGTTTGGGCGGATCGAGGAAAACCAGCAGTCCGGCCAGGCGCAGGTTGTGTTCGTCGGCAGCAGCAGGTGCGGTGCCGGTCTCGGCGGGACGGCTCGCCACCGCGACGACGCGGTTGCCGGCGGCGAACTCGGCTTCCAGGGCGTGACGGGTCGGCCCAGGCACCTGCTCGCAGCGTTCCAGTACCGCTTCCGGGGCGCCTTTGGTGATCAGCACGGCGTCACCGGCGGTATCGGTGACGGTGACGGACACCATCCGCCGCTCGTGGTCGAAGGGCAGGATGCCGGTCCGCGTCCAGCCGCTCAGTGACGAGCGCTGGGCGGCCGCGGCCGGGGAGTCCCACAGAGCGTCGTCGAGCGGGTTTCCCCCCACGGGCCGGCCTCGGTCGTCCACGTCCGTCTCGGTGCACAGCAGGCCGAGGCGCAGCACTTCCTCCGCCGAGGTGCCGGCGACGGGTACGGCCCGCATGAAGTCGATGCGTCCCTGGGTGAGGGTCCCGGTCTTGTCGGTGAACAGCACATCGACGTCGCCGAGGTCCTCGATGCACACCAGCCGCTTGACCAGCACCTTGCGTCGGCTCATGCGCCGGGAGCCCGCGGCGAGGCTGGTGGAGACGACCGCGGGCAGCAGTTGCGGGGTGATGCCGACCGCGATGGCCAGGGAGAACAGCAGGGCGTCGATCAGCGGCTTGTGCAGTATGACGTTGATGATGAAGATCGACGTGGTCAGTGCCCCGGCGACGTAGACGAGGAGCATGGAGAAGCGGCGCAGCCCCACCTGGAACTCGGTCTCCAGCTGGTGTCCGCTCAGACCGGCGGCGATCTTCCCGAACTCGGCCTCGGCGCCGGTGGCCACCACGACACCGCGGCCGCTTCCACAGTGCACCACGGTGCCCATCAGGGCGCAGCCGGTCAGATCCGCCAGTGGTGTGCCTGCCGGCACGGCAGCGGTGTCCTTCGCGACCGGCAGTGACTCACCGGTCAGCACCGACTCGCTGCACTCCAGCCCGGCGGTCGCGAGCAACCGCAGATCCGCGGGCACGATGTCACCGAGCCGCAACTCGACCACATCACCCGGGACCAGGGCGGTGACCTCCACCTCCTGTGGTCGCCCGTCGCGGAGTACGACCGCCCGGTGCCGGATCTTCGCGTGCAGCGACTGGGCGGTCTTCTCCGCCCGGAACTCGTTGACGAAGCCCAGACCGACGGAGAGCGCCACGATCACCCCGATGATCACAGCGTCGCTGCGCTCCCCGACGAAGTACGACACCACGGCCGCGGCCAGCAGCAGCCCGAGCAGCGGGGACCGCAGCTGATGCCAGAGCACCAGCCACGCCCGGGCCCGATGGGAGTGGACGGCGTTCGGTCCCCAGCGCTTCAGCCGTCGTGCCGCCTCCTCCGCCGAGAGACCGTCGGCGGTCACCTCGAGATCACGGAGCACCTGCGCAGTGGGCAGAGCGGCCGCCGAGACGGCACGCCCCCCGGCCACCGGCCTCGCCCCGACAGCGGTCACCATCAGCGACCACCGCCCGGCCTGCCGGCCTCCCACCGAGGGGAACACGTCGGGACACACGGAGAACACGTCGGCACACACGGGGAACACGTCGGCACACACCCAAACCAACGCCGGCCCATGCTGAGCGGACGGGAGGACGGGCGCGTGCACGGTTCATCTGGCAGTGACCTCACGGTCCCACCTTCCCCTTTCGCCGCTCACGCCCCTATGGGCCGATCGGGCCCTGTCCAGGGGACCTACCGCCCTCCGTGCGGCGTTCCGGTCAGTCGGCCCGGAGCCCGTGAGACCGCGCGACGAGTGAGGCGGCCCGCCGGACGACGGCCCAGCCCGGCGGTCGCCTCCTGTGGCGGCAACGCCGACCGGCATCTGGAAGCCCCCGTACTCCGCCCTGCTCAGTTCCTGTCCGCCTCGCCGCCAGCCGTCGGGGGAGCTCCGGACGCGGTCGCGGAGCGGGAGCCGACCAGCAGCAGGCACAGCACAGCGACCCCTGCGACGACGCCTGCCAGGACGAGCATCGGGTCGAGCGGCCGGGCAGCTGCGGCGCTGTCGGCGGCTGTCGGGAGCTGCGCCTGGAGCGTGGGCGCCGTGCTCTGAGCGCGGGGGAGCGGGCTGCTCGACGCGGCCGGTACGGCGGCGGCCGCCGCGGTGTTGTGCGGGTGCGTGGACGCGGTAACCCGGGCAGGACGGCGCGGGGCAGCCGTCCTGGTGGGGCCGGAGAGGTTGCTTCGCCGGTCGGCGGGTACCGCGGTGCTTGGCTTCTGAGCGGCGGCGGCTCGGACCACGAGCTGGGCGGTCATGCCGGGGTGCACCGTACAGACGTAGCCGTACGTTCCCGCGGTGGTGAAGGTATAGCTCCAGGTGCCGCCCTTGTCGAGCATCGGGGAGTGGACCGATGCGGGACCGGAGGTGGTCTTCACGTCGTGGGGCGCCTGGTCCTGGTTGACCCAGGTGACGGTCTCCCCGGCGGTGATGGTCAGGGAGCGTGGGGCGAACGCGTAGCCGGACATGACGACTTGGTGGCCGGCGGCACTCGCGCGCGGAACGCCGAGGAAGGTGACGGCGCCCATGGAGAGGAGAGCGGCGAGCAGGATCCGCGGGACGCGCGAAGTCAGGCGGGACATGTGAACTCCGCGGCGACGAGCAGACGCAGTCGGTCTGCGGGGCGGATGCGGGACAGGACGAAGCCGGTGGTCCTACGCAGATGGCCGTACGGGACCTGGGCGGTGCCGAGGACGATGAGGCTGTCGTCGCTGCGGTCGACGACGCGCAGTGAGAGGGCGGCCGGGATGGAGGGGACGGTCGGGTCGCCGGTGGCGAGTTCGCCGGGTACACGCAACCGGGCGCCGTCGGCCTCGGGCTCGACGGCGGTGCTGATGAAGGAGAGTTCGTCGCCGCCGAGCGCGACGCCGGTCAGTTTCAGGCTGAGGACGGTGTCGGACGCTGACGGCGCGACGGTCAGCGCGGCTTCGTCCGCGGTGAGGCGGCGGCGCAGGGTGACCAACGGGCCGAGGCGGGTGGTGAGTTCGACGATGCAGCGGTCGCGGTCCGCCGTGTAGGTGCCGGGGTGCGGCAGCCGGGCGGGTATCGGATCGGTCGGCGGGAGGGGCGCCGTCGGCAGGGGCTGTGTGTTCATTCGGGCACCTCGACATGACGAGGGGGCGAGGGACAATGGCCTGCGGTGGCGGGGCGGGCCCGACGGGCTATGCGGTGCCCCCGCCGGAGTAACAGGACGTGACGGAGGAGGTGTTGTTGGTAGTCGTTGTGGAGGGAAGCTGGG
>NZ_JBFAXI010000067.1:0-43589 GCF_040680735.1 Streptomyces sp. NPDC051987
ATGGTCACGCAGGCGTCGGTGGTGGTGGGTGTGCCGCCGGCGTTGGTGACCAGGTTGGGCAGCGAGTCGGGTTCGATGACCGTGGCGATCCGCAGCCCCGCGTACTTCGGGTCGGCAAGGATCGAGGCGATCGGGTCGATGTACTGGGACTTGTACTTGTCGATGTCGTTCGGGCCGAGTTCGCCGTTGGAGGCGAGGGCGGCGCAGTCACGGCCCGGCAGGTCGTAGATGACCAGCTGGACGACCAGGTCACCGGAACCCTTCTGCTTCAGTGCCTCGTCGAGGTGGGCCCGCAGCCCCATGCCGCCGTTGACGCCGTTGATCGCGGCGATCCGGTCGAGCCAGACGGCGGTGGGCTGGTCGGCGATGCGGCTGCCACCCGGTTCCGCCGCCGCCTTGGCCGACCACTCAGGGTTCACATACACCTTGGCCGCGGCATAGGGGTTGTCGACCCGGCCGTCCGTGCCACCGCCGCCCCCTCCACCGCCCGTGCCGCCCCCTGTGCCACCACCGGTGCCGCCGTCGTCGACGTTGCAGGTGACACCGTCAAGGGTGAAGCCGGACGGCACGGCGTTGGCGCCGCTGTAGGAGCCGTTGAACCCGAAGCTGACCGAACCGCCGGTCGCCAGGGAACCGTTGTAACTCTCGTTGCCGGCCGTCACGGCGGCACCGCTCTGGGAGAGCTTCGCGTTCCAGCCACTGGTGACCCGCTGGCTGCCCGCGAACGACCACGTCAGCGACCAACTCGATTTCGCCGGTCCGTTGTTGGTGATGGTGACCGCAGTCGTGAAGCCGGTGTCCCACTGGTTCTGCACCGTGTAGTCCACGGTGCAGGGGACCGACGAGACGGCGGCACCGGCCGGTGATGCGAGGAGCGCCGTGCCCGTGGTTCCGGCGACCAGCGCCAGAGCGGCCACGAGCGACATTCTGGTACGACTCATGAGTGCGGGTTCCTTCTCCTTCGGAGGTGATCACGAGGTGAGGGCACGCAAGTTCAGGGATGCCCTGAAGGGCGGTCCCAGGGCTCTCGATCGAGCAGGGGTGTCGACGCCGCCGACCGATCGGCGGGTCCTGCCCTCGGTGCCCGTGAGCCGGACGCCGGAGACGTGCGGGACAGGCGCGTAGCCGTCAGGCAGTGGTGGCACGGTCGGCCACGGGGGCCGGTTCCGGGACGCCGTCGCATCTCGGACCGGACAGCGCCCGACCGAGCGCGGCGCACCGGCGGCTGCCGTACCCGTGGCGGCCGGACGTACTGAGCACGCGGGGTGTCGCATGAGCGAGTCCTCACAGGTGGGCGGCTGTGACAGCCGCGCCGACTGATGGAATCGCTCCCACTGGTGCTGACGAAGCTAGCGCCGACCGGACCGCTTTCCCAGGGTTGGTGCCTGACTTTCTTCGCCAGGTTCCGCTCAATGCGATTCAAGTTCTCAACGTCTTGACGTGGTCGGCCTTCATCCTCACTATGGGAGCGCTCCCACTGGTTCAGCCTCGTTCCCCCACCGAGCCGCACTCCGCAAGGAGGACCAGAAACGTGGATCCCGGACGCCGGCGCAGAGCCCCGAAGCGGTTGCGGACCGCCGTCGAGGCGGCGTGTGCCCTGCCCTTGTCGATACGCGTCACCAGCACAACTCCCCGCCAGACGGGGGACGTTCAGCTCAACGTCGACTGCGCGTCCAGCGAGTGGGGTGTGGGCTGCGCCGCCGACCTCACCCTCGCCGACCGCGGCATGGACCTGTCGTCGTCGATGTTCGCCGCGTCGCGGTCCTTCTGCGAGATCGCCCCGGCCTGGTCGACGGTCGAGACCTGGCCCGGGCGTCGGCGGCACCCGTCTTCACCCCCACCGGCTACCGGTTCTGGGCCCAGGCGGACATCGCCCTGGCCGTGAACTCGTGCGCGGAACTCCTCGAACAGCCCCCGCCGAAGTCCGCGTACGCGCCCCCGTCGCAGGGAGACGGGGGCACCGGCCGGGCGGTCCCCGACCCCGGGGACCGCCCGGCAATCGTGAGGGGAATGATCGTCAGCCGACTGGTGCGAAACCGAATTGGGAGCGCTCCCAAACGATGCGGGCCGCTCCCGCTCCCCACCCGTCCCCAGCGGAGGATCCGCATGCAACAGTTGAAGAACCAGGGCACGGTGCACACGCTGTTCGCCGTGCTGCTCGCGTCACTCGTCGCACTGGCGGCGCTGGTCACCGCCGCTCCGGCGTCCCACGCCGACACGACCATCTGCGAGCCGTTCGGCACGACCACGATCCAGGGCCGCTACGTCGTCCAGAACAACCGCTGGGGCACCAGCGCCACTCAGTGCATCACGGTCACGGACTCCGGCTTCAGGATCGCCCAGGCCGACGGCTCCGTCCCGACGAACGGCGCGCCGAAGTCGTACCCGTCCGTGTACAACGGCTGCCACTACACCAACTGCTCGCCCGGCACCAATCTGCCGGCCCGGCTGAGTTCCGTGGCGAGCGCGCCCACGAGCATCTCCTACAGCTACGTGAGCGGTGCGCAGTACGACGCCGCCTACGACGTCTGGCTGGACCCGACGCCCCGCACGGACGGCGTGAACCGCACCGAAATCATGGTCTGGCTCAACCATGTGGGGCCCGTGCAGCCGGTCGGCTCGCCGACCGGCAGCTCCACCGTGGCCGGGCGCTCCTGGCAGGTGTGGTCCGGCAACAACGGCTCCAACGACGTGCTGTCCTTCGTCGCACCGTCGGCGATCGACAGCTGGAACTTCGACGTGATGGACTTCGTCCGCCAAGCGGTCGCCCGAGGGCTGGCGCAGGACAACTGGTATCTGACGAGTGTCCAGGCGGGCTTCGAACCCTGGCAGAACGGCGCGGGACTGGCGGTCACCTCGTTCTCCTCGGCCGTCAACCTCGGCGGCGGCACCGGTGGCGGTACGGGCGGCTCGGCGGCCTGCAAGGTGGCCTATGGCACGAACGTGTGGCAGGGCGGGTTCACGGCGGACGTCACCGTGACCAACACGGGCTCGTCGCCCGTCGACCCCTGGAAGCTCGCGTTCACGTTGCCGGCCGGGCAGCGGGTCACGAGTGCGTGGAGCGCCGAGATCTCGCCCTCGTCGGGAGCCGTGACGGCCGGCGGTATGGCGTACAACGCGTCCATCGCACCGGGCGGCCAGGTCTCCTTCGGGTTCCAGGGCACCTATGACGGCACCTTCGCCAAACCGGCCGCGTTCGGTCTGAACGGCACGTCCTGCTCCGTCGCCTGAGGGCATCGGAACAGGCAGTCCGCACTCGGCCGGCCCAGGGCCGTCCGCGTCCCACCGCGTGCACCCGGCCCCAGGTCCGCCCGGCCGACCTGTCCGACCGGCTGGGCGGGTCCGCGGCTGCTTCCTGGGCTTCACCGGGCTCCGCCGGAGCGCACCACCGCTGTCGTCCTGCTGCGCGCCGAGCCCCGTGGATCATGTGCGTAAGGCATGTGCCCGGGTCCTCCGTCCCGTAAGATCGGTGATCTCGCGGGTGGGGGAGGTGCTCATGGGCAGGCGACGACCTGGAGCGCCGACGCTGGAAGAGGTGGCCGCCCACGCCGGGGTCGGACGGGGCACGGTCTCCCGGGTCATCAACAACGCGGCCGGTGTGAAGGAGTCGACACGCCTGGCCGTGCAGCGAGCCATCGAAGAGCTCGGGTACGTGCCCAATCTCGCGGCCCGCACGCTGGCCGGGCAGCGTGCGGACGCCGTGGCCCTCGTCCTGACCGAGCCGGACTGGAGACAGTTCGCGGAGCCGTTCTTCTCGGAGATCGTCCGCTCCCTCGGTGACGCGCTGGCGGACACCGGAATCCAGTTGCTGCTCACTCTGGTCCGCTCGAAGGTCGAGCGGCAGCGGTTTCTGGAGTACGCGCGGGGCGGCCGGGTCGACGGAGTCCTGCTGATGTCCGTGCACGCGGACGACAGGCTGCCCGACATGCTCGCCGAGGCCCGGTTGCCGACCGTGCTGCTGGGGCGCCGCTCGGGCGACGAGTACGTGAGCTACGTCGACGCGGACAATGTGGGCGGCGCCCGGGACGCGGTGTCCCATCTACTGCGACAGGGCCGCACGGCGATCGCCACCATCACGGGGCCACTGGACATGTACGTCGCGCAGTGCCGACTGCGCGGTTACCAGGACGCGCTGGCACTGGCAGGCCTGAAGACGTCACGGTCCTGGGTGGCGGAGAGTGATTTCTCCGAGGAGAGCGGTCGTCGTGCCATGGCGGAACTCCTGGAACGGCATCCCGAGATCGACGCCGTCCTCGCCGCGTCGGACACCACCGCGACCGGCGCGCTGCACGCACTGCGCGCGGCGGGACGGCGGGTGCCCCAGGACGTCGCGGTGATCGGTTTCGACGACTTTCCGCTGGCCCAGCGCACCGAGCCGCGGCTGACCACGGTGCGTCAGCCGCTTGAGGAGATGGGCCGGGCCATGATCAGGGTGTTGTTGGAGGAGATGGAGGAGCAGTCCGCGGCCTGGCGCCATGTCATCCTCCGCACGGAGCTGGTCGTCCGGGAGTCGTCCTGACCGCCGTGAACCGGCCCGACGGTCGTCCGTTGCCGACCGGGCGACGGGCTCCGCGGTCTCCCTGACAAGGCGGCGTCCGACGTGGCCGGTCGTGGGCGGGACGGCGGCGACCGTCGAGGTGCCTGGCGGCCCGTCAGGCGATGACCGGGAAGCCGTACGGTTTCGGACGGGTTCCGAGGTCAGGGCGAGCGAACCGATTCGACGTAAGCGCTTCGACGGGATGTCACGGGCGGCGTTGCGCGGGCCCGTCGCGGTGCGCGAAGCGCAAACTGCGCCCATCCCGGTTCAGGGGCGTCTGCTTCGGCGAGCGGTGTCCGCTCCGGTGCTCCGTCATCAGGGTGCACGTCCGCGATGTTACTGGTCAGTGGCATGAAGGAGGGCCGGCCGGAGGTTCCGTGACCGGTGGTCGGTCACACGCACGTGGTCCCTGACACCATCGCGGCAGTGGGCCGGGCAGCGGTCCGGGGCCGTTGCATCGCAACTTTTCGTGCCTTCCAAGAGCTTGCGAACCGCGGCAATCAGCAGTCGAATCGATTCCGCACCAGGGTCCGCAGGAAGGGTCTCCCCACCCTTGGCCGCTCTGCGAGACCGGCAACACCGTGTCCTCCCAGACATCTCTCGGCAATCCCCCTGCACTACGGCACGTTCAGGTGCTTCGGCATGCGTCACCGCCACCCACCGCGACCCGACCAGGTCGCACCCGCACGGTAGGGAGTCCAGATGGGAACCACACATACAAGACGCCGCCGCTTGCTGCCCAGGCGCGACAGAGTCGAGCGATTGCTCGGGGCGTTACGCCAGCGTGAGTCGTCACGGAACACGTCGCCTCGGACACATCTCCCCTCGTCGGCGGGCCCGGCCCGTTCCCGGTGGAAGACGTTGGCCCGGGCGGGGGCCGCGGCCGCGCTCGTGGCCGGTGCCCTGGCCGGCGCCACGGCCACCGCCGGCACGGCTCGGGCCGCCACCTCCGGCCCCTGTGACCTCTACGCGGCAGGCGGCACACCCTGTGTGGCGGCGCACAGCACCACCCGAGCGCTGTACGCCTCGTACAACGGGCCGCTGTACCAGGTCCGGCGCGCATCGGACAACTCCACCCGGGACATCGGGGTCCTGAGCGCGGGCGGAGTCGCCGACGCCGCCGCCCAGGACTCGTTCTGCTCGGGGACGACGTGCCTGATCACGGTCATCTACGACCAGTCCGGCCGCAACAACAACCTCACCCAGGCACCCGGCGGCGGAGCCGCGGGCGGCCCCGACAACCTCGCGAACGCGACCGCCGCGCCCACCACGGTGGGCGGACACAAGGCCTACGGCGTCTTCGTGGCGCCCGGCACGGGCTACCGGAACAACCACACCAACGGCATCGCCACCGGGGACAACGCCGAGGGCATGTACGCGATCTTCGACGGCACGCACTACAACGGCGGCTGCTGCTTCGACTACGGCAACGCCGAGACGAACAGCAACGACGACGGCAACGGCACGATGGAGGCCATCTACTTCGGCAACATCAAGGTGTGGGGCTACGGTTCGGGCAACGGTCCCTGGATCATGGCCGACCTGGAGAACGGTCTCTTCTCCGGGGTGAACCAGCACTACAACGCCAACGACCCCACCATCAACTACCGCTACACGACCGCCATCATCAAGGGAGGCCCGAACCACTGGGCGATCCGTGGCGGCAACGCGCAGTCCGGCGGCCTGTCCACCTTCTACGACGGAGTGCGCCCCAACGTCTCGGGGTACAACCCGATGCGCAAGCAGGGCGCCATCATCCTGGGCACCGGCGGCGACAACAGCAAGGGCGCCCAAGGCACCTTCTACGAGGGCGTGATGACCTCCGGCTACCCCTCCGACGCCACGGAGAACGCCGTCCAGGCCAACATCACCGCGGCCGGGTACGGCACCTCCTCGGGCGGCGGAACGAGTACGGGCGCGCTGCACGCGGTGGGCGCGGGCAAGTGCCTGGACGTGCCGAACTCCTCCACCACGGCGGGCACTCAGCTGCAGATCTGGGACTGCAGCGGCGGCGCCAACCAGACGTGGACCCGCACCTCCTCGGGCCAGCTGACCGTCTACGGCGGCAGCAGCCAGATGTGCCTGGACGCGTACGACAACCAGACGTCCGCCGGTACCAAGGTGGTGACCTGGCCGTGCAACGGCGGTGCCAACCAGCAGTGGCAGGTGAACTCGGACGGCACCGTCACCGGCACCCAGTCCGGGTTGTGCCTCGACGTCACCGGTGCTTCCACGGCCAACGGCGCCCTGGCAGAACTCTGGCCGTGCAACGGCGGATCCAACCAGCAGTGGAGTCTGAACTGACCTGAACGGCCCGGGTCCGCGGCCGGCCCGCCGTCGGCCGCGGACCCCGTCGGCAGGCTCAGGACGACACGCGCCACCACCGGAGGAGGACCATGTCCAGAGTCAGAGCGCTGTGCGGCCGGTGGGCCGCTCCCACGGCTCTGCTCGCCCTGCTGGCCGGCAGCCCGGCCACCGCCTCGGTCGCGTACGCGGAACCGGCTCAGCATCAGGCGGGAGTCGCGGATCTGTACGTGGTGCCGAACGCATCGCCCGGCGGGGACGGCACCGCCGAGCATCCGTTCGCCACCCTTGCCCAGGCACGCCAGCCCGCGCACCGGATGTCGGCCGACGCGGACGTCGTGGTCCATCTGGCCAGCGGCGCCTACCGGTTGTCCGAGCCGCTGAGCTTCGGCTCCGGCGACGGAGGCCAGAACAACCACACCATCACCTATCAGGGTGCACCCGGTCAGCAGCCGGTCGTGACCGGTGCCCAGCAGATCACCGGTTGGCAGGTGCATGATCAGTCCCAGAACATCTGGTCGGCGCATGTCGGCAGCGGTGTCACCACCCGCCAGCTCTATGTCAACGGCAAGGAGGCACCGCGGGCCGCGATCCAGGTACCCCGGTCGGCCTTCACCTTCACCCCGACCGGTCTGACCGTCACCGACTCCTCGCTCGACTACCTGGCCGGCCTCACGGACCAGAACCACATGGAAGTCGAGAGCATCAACTCCTTCACCGACCGCTACGCGCCGGTCCAGTCGATCAGCGGCAGGACCGTCACCATGCAGCAGCCCGCGTGGAACAACAACTCCTGGGGCTACGACACCATCAACGCGCCGTTCGCCGGCGGGACGATGTACCTGGAGAACAACTACGCGTTCCTGCGGCAGGCCGGCCAGTGGTATCTCGACGCGTCCACCGGTGACCTGTACTACCGCGCCCAGCCGGGGCAGAACCCCGACGCTCTCGACGTAGAGCTGCCCAGGCTGCAGAACCTCCTCGGCATCAGCGGCAGTTACGGCTCACCGGTGACGGGTCTGAGCTTCACCGGCATCCGGTTCACGGGCACCTCCTGGCTCGGCCCCGGCGGACCCGACGGCTACGCGGACCAGCAGAGCGGCGCGCACATCACCGGCACCTACGCGATGCCCGCCAACTGGCTGAACACCTGCAAGTCGGGCTGCACCCAGTTCGAGGCCACCCGCAACCACTGGGCCCAGATGCCCGCGGCCGTCCAGGTCTCCGCCGCCACCGGCATCACGTTCTCCGGCGACACGTTCTCCGAACTCGGGCAGGCCGGACTGGGCGTGGGCAACGACGGTGTCGCCACGGCCTCCGGTACCGGTCTGGGCGCGAGCGGCATCACCGTCACCGGGAGCACCTTCACCGACATCGCCGGCGGTGGCATCCAGGTCGGCGGGATCCAGCCGGACGCGCACCACCCGAGCAACCCGCAGATGACCAACCAGAACATCACCATCAGCAACAACAGGGTCAGCGGGGTGGGGACCGACTACAAGGAGACCGCCGCCATCCTGTCCACCTACGTCACCAACGCGACGATCACCCACAACCAGTGCGACCACCTGCCCTACGACGGCATCGACATCGGCTGGGGCTGGGGCGCCAACGACCCGGGCGGCAGCCAGGACTACGTCAACCGGGGCACGTACAACTACCAGCCCGTGTACAGCACCCCCACGACGCTGAAGAACAACACCGTCACCCACAACCTGATCTACGACACCAAGAACGCGATGTTCGACGGCGGCAGCATCTACAACCTGTCCGCGAACCCCGGCTCGGTGATCTCCGAGAACTACATGTACGACAACAACCGCACCACTGCGCTGTACCTCGACGAGGGCTCCCGGTATCTGACGGTGTCGCACAACGTGGTTCAGGACGCGGGCAACTGGGCGCTCACCAACGCCAACGCGAACAACCACACCGACGACAGCACCTTCTCCGGCAACTGGTACAACGGTGGCAACACATACGTGGCCACCGGGCCTCCGCACAACAACGTCCTCACCGGCAACGTCCAGGTCAGCGGCACCAATTGGCCGTCGGACGCACAGCAGGTGATCCAGCAGGCGGGCGTCCAGTCATCGGGCGGTGGTGACGGATTCCCCACCGGCTACCACCAGTTGGGGATCGGCAGCAGCGGCCTGTGCCTGGATGTGTACGGCAACGCCGGCAGCGCGGGCGCCGCGATCGACCAGTGGACCTGCAACGGTCAGGCCAACCAGCAGTTCCAGTTCGTGCCGGGCGCCGGCGGTTACGGGCAGTTGCAGGCGCGGAACTCGGGCCTCATGGTGGGGGTTTCGGGCAGCCTCACGGCCGCCGGGACGCCGGACGTCGTGCAGCAGGCGCCCAGCGGGGCGACCGGCGCACAGTGGCTGCCGGTACGGCAGTCCGACGGGTCGTACTCCTTCCAGAACCAGAACAGCGGCCTGTGCCTGGACGTCTACGGCGGCGGCAGCAACCTCGGCCAACAGCTCGACCAGTGGCCCTGCAAGAACACGGCGGGCAGCAACCAGGACTTCACCCTGCGCTGACCGACCCCCACCCGCTCGTTCATCGCCACCCACTGTCCCGCACCCAGTGAGGAACACAGATGAAGAAGAAGGCCACGGCACTTCTGGCCGTCGCACTGACGGCAGCGGCCGGCATCGGCACCGCGTTGCCCGCGGCGGCCGCCACCGGCACCGGATCACCGGCCTCCACCGCACGGGCCGCCGCCGCGCCCACCGCCCTGCGGCTGATGCCGCTGGGCGACTCCATCACCTGGGGTGTCGGCAGCCCGTCGGGGAACGGCTACCGGAGCTTCCTGTGGAACCGGTTGGCGAACGAGGGGCATGCCCTGGACTTCGTGGGATCGGGCCGCAACGGCACGATGTCTGACCCCGACAACGAAGGTCACTCCGGCTGGCACATCAGCGAGATAGCCGGCATCGCGGACTCCGTGCTGGCCCGGTACCGGCCCAACGTGATCACCCTGGAGATCGGCACCAATGATCTGAACGGCGGCTCTCAGGCCGAACCCGCCGCCCAACGGCTCCATGCGCTCATCGACCAGATCACGGCCGACGCCCCTGACGCGACCGTCCTCGTCGGCACCGTGATCGTCTCCACCAGCAGCACCGAGGAGGCCACCCGTCCCGCGTTCAACGCCGAACTGCCCGGCATCGTCCAGGCCGAGCAGGCTGCCGGCAAGCATGTACGCCTGGTGGACATGAGCGCTCTGACCACCGCGGACCTGTCCGACTCCTTGCATCCCAACGACAACGGCTTCGGCAAGATGGCCGACGCCTTCAACGCCGGGGTCCAGGCCGCGGACGCGGCAGGCTGGATCAAGCCGCCGGTCTCCGTGGGCGCTCCGGTCCACTCCGGAGTCGCGGGCAAGTGCCTGGACGTCAACGGCGGCAACAGCGCCAACGGAACCGCCGCACAGATCTGGTCCTGCAACGGCGGCGACGCCCAGCTGTGGTCCGCCCGCTCGGACGGCACCTTGCGGGCGCTCGGGAAGTGCCTGGACGCCACGGGCGGTGGTACCGCCAACGGCACCAAGATCGAGATCTGGGACTGCAACGGAGGCGCCAACCAACAGTGGCAGGCCTACAACGGCGGTTACCGCAACCCCGTTTCCGGCCGCTGTCTCGACGACCCCGGTGCGTCTGCCACCGACGGTACGCAACTGGTCCTGTGGGACTGCAACGGCGGATCCAACCAGCAGTGGACCGCACTGCCGGTCACCTCCGCCCAGTGACCCGACCGGGGTGCCGACGTCTGGACGGTGCCCCAACCCCCCACACATACAAGGAGACTGATCCCTCATGTCCTGGCTCAACGAAGAGCCCCGTCTGCGCACGGTACTGGCCCTGGCCGCCGGACTGACAGCGGGCACGGCGCTGGCTCTCGCCGGTCCGGCGACCCCCGCGGCCCATGCCGCCTCCGGCACGCTGGGCGCGGCGGCCGCCGACAGCGGCCGCTATTTCGGTACGGCGGTGGCCGCCGGGAAGCTCGGTGACTCGACGTACTCCACGATTCTCGACCGGGAGTTCAACATGATCACCCCGGAGAACGAGATGAAGTGGGACACCACCGAGCCCTCGCGCGGCAACTTCAACTTCGGACCCGCCGACCAGATCGTCAGCCACGCCACAGCCCACGGTCAGCGAATGCGCGGCCACACCCTGGTCTGGCACTCCCAACTCCCGTCCTGGGTGAGCTCCATCACCGACGCCAACACCCTGCGCAGTGTGATGGACAACCACATCACCCAGGAGATGACCCACTTCAAGGGCAAGATCTACGCCTGGGACGTGGTCAACGAGGCCTTCGCCGACGGCGGCAGCGGCCAGCACCGCAGCTCGGTCTTCCAGAACGTGCTGGGCAACGGCTTCATAGAGGAGGCGTTCCGCACCGCGCGGACGGCCGATCCGGCGGCCAAGCTCTGCTACAACGACTACAACATCGAGAACTGGTCCGACGCCAAGACGCAGGGCGTCTACAACATGGTCAAGGACTTCAAGTCCCGCGGAGTGCCCATCGACTGCGTCGGCTTCCAGTCCCACTTCGGCACCGGCGGCCCGCCCGCGAGCTTCCAGACGACGCTGTCGAACTTCGCCGCGCTCGGCGTGGACGTCCAGATCACCGAGCTGGACATCGCGCAGGCGCCGGCAAGCGCCTACACGAACACCGTCAAGGCGTGCATGAACGTCGCGCGTTGCACCGGCATCACGGTGTGGGGCATCCGCGACAGCGACTCCTGGCGCAGCGGCGAGAACCCGCTGCTGTTCGACAGCAACGGCAACAAGAAGCCCGCCTACGACGCGGCCCTGACGGCGCTGGGCGGTGGTGGCACCGGGACCCCGGGCGGCGGCATCGTCTCGGGCCAGGTGTACCAGGTGAGCGTGGCCTCCGCGGGGCGGGTGCTGGACGTGCCGAGCGGGCAGACCGGGAACGGCACGCCGGTGCAGGTCTGGGACGCCAACGGGAGCGCCGCGAACCAGCAGTGGCGGGCGAACCAGAACAGCGACGGCTCGTACACGCTGACCAACACCGCCAGCGGGCGGGTGTTGGACGAGCCCGGTGGCCAGACCGGCAACGGCACGCGGTTGACCATCTGGGACAACAACGGCGGCGCCAACCAGCACTGGCGGGCGAGCCAGAACAGTGACGGTTCCTACACCCTGATCAACGTGGCCTCCGGCCGCGCCCTGGAGGTCCCCGCGGGGCAGAGCGCCAACGGGAGCCCCGTCCAGATCTGGGACTCCAACGGCGGCGCCAACCAGCACTGGAGGCTCGGGTGAGGTGACCGGCACCCGGTAGGGGCCCTCCGAGCGGACACCCGCGCCCGGTACGGCAGTCGTAGCCGGACGCGGGTTCCGGCCTGCCCTCAGACACGGCGAACATGTGCAAGACATGGGATGTATCGAGCAGAGAATCGCCAAGTGCGGTCTATTGACAGGGTGTTGGGCCTGTGAGATCACTATGCGACATGGGATGTATGAGTGTTCCCTGTGCGTGCCTGGGGCGCGCAGACGGGAGCGGCCGACATCCCTTCCGAACGCTCTCGGACAGGCACGGCACTCTCCGTCCCTTCCCCCGCACACGCGAGGACACAGAATGCAGCCTTCATCCGCTCCGCCTCGTCACTCCACCGCTCGCGCGTCGCGCTTACCGGCGGCCGCCGCCGTGTGCGTGATGGGACTGCTGCTCGTGCTGCTCGCGAACGGGCCGACATGGTCCGCGTCGACGTCGCCGGCACCCCTGGTCGGTTCGGCGTCGGGCCGGTGCCTGGACGTCAAGGGCGACGTCGACACACCGGGTACGACCCTGGACCTCTGGGACTGCAACGGCCAGGCCAACCAGGCATTCCAGCCGACCTCGGCCGGCGAGTTGAGGACGATGAACGGCACCCGGTGCGTGGACGCCCTGGACGGGCGGACGACGCCCGGAGCTGCCGCGGTCATCCGCTCGTGCGACGGGCGGTCGACCCAGGTGTGGCGACAGAACGCCGACGGGTCCATCACCGGTGCCGCGTCCGGATTCTGCCTGGACGCCAGTGGAGCGGGTACGGCCAACGGCACCGCGGTCATCCTGTGGACCTGCAACGGCCAGGGCAACCAGAAGTGGACCGCACCGGCCGCCCCGCCTCCGCCTCCGCCCGGCGGGTCGGGTCCGTGCGACCTCTACGCCGCGGGTGGTACCCCGTGCGTCGCCGCCCACAGCACGGTGCGCGCCCTCTACGGCTCGTACAACGGCCCGCTGTACCAGGTCAGGCGCAGCTCGGACAGTGCGACCCGGGACATCGGCGTGCTGGCGCCGGGCGGCTTCGCCGACGCCGCGGCCCAGGACGCCTTCTGCGCCGGCACCAGTTGCGTGATCACGGTCGTCCGCGACCAGTCCGGGCACGGCAACGACCTGTGGTACCAGGGCTCCGCCCAGGTCCCGGGATCGAGCCAGAGCAGCCCGGCGAAGGCGACAGCCGAGTCGCTGACCGCCGGGGGCACCAAGGCGTACTCGCTGTACATCAACCCCGGGAACAGCTACTGGCGCGACGGTCACCTGACGGGCGTGCCGACCGGTGCGGCACCCGAAGGGGCGTACATGGTGACCAGCGGCACCCATGTCAACGGCGGCTGCTGCTTCGACTACGGCAACAGCGAGACGACCAGGAAGGCCGACGCCGCGGGAGCGATGGACGCCATCAACTTCGGCACCGAGTGCTGGTTCGGCGGCTGCCAGGGAAGTGGCCCCTGGGTGCAGGCCGACCTCGAATGGGGGCTGTACCCCGGCGGCAGCCAGTCCTGGAACCCCGGCCAGCGGGCGTTCAACGACAAATTCGTGACCGCGATGCTGAAGAACAACGGCACGTCCAGGTTCGCCCTCAAGGGCGGCAACGCCCAGTCGGGAGGCCTGACCACTCTGTGGGACGGCGCCCTGCCCGGCGGATACAGCCCCATGAAGAAACAGGGGGCCATCGTCCTCGGCAGCGGCGGCGACTGCTGCAAACCCGGCGGTGGTGCCAACCTGAGCGCCGGCACCTTCTACGAGGGAGCCGTCGTCGCGGGCTATCCCTCCGACACGACCGACAACGCGGTGCAGGCCAACATCACGGCCGCCGGTTATCGCTGAACGCCTGTCAGTTCTCCCCCTCCGGTCCAGGAGTAGATGCCCCATGCCCACGACCACCCCGCCGCCCCCACCGCTGTCTCTGCGCAGAATCCTGGCGCTCACCTTCTCGGCTGTGCTGCTCGCCGTGGCGGCACCCCTGCTCGCCCTCGGCACGGCGCACCCCGCCGCCGCACTCGGCAACGGACTCGCGCCGACCCCGCAGATGGGCTTCAACGACTGGAACGCCTACGGCTGCAACGTCTCCGAGTCGCTCATCAAGTCCACCGCCCAGACCATGCACACCAACGGCATGCAGGCGGCGGGCTACACGTACGTCAACATCGACGACTGCTGGATGACCAAGAGCCGTGACTCCGGCGGCCACCTGGTGCCGGACCCGGCGAAGTTCCCCGACGGCATCAAGGGCACCGCCGACTACGTCCACTCGTTGGGCCTGAAGCTGGGGATCTACGAGGACGCGGGCACCGCCACCTGCGCGGGATACCCCGGCAGCCTCGGCCACGAGAGCACGGACGCGCAGTCGTTCGCGTCGTGGGGCGTGGACTACCTGAAGTACGACAACTGCAACAACACCGGCGTCCCGGCCCAGACCCGGTACACCGCGATGCGGGACGCCCTCGCGGCCACCGGCCGGCCGATCCTGTACAGCCTGTGCAACTGGGGCCAGGAGAACGTGTGGACCTGGGGCGCCGGCGTGGGCAACAGCTGGCGCACGACGGGAGACATCAGCCCGACCTTCGCCAGCATGCTGTCGATCTTCCACAGCAACGTGGGGCTGGCCTCCTACGCCGGACCCGGTCACTGGAACGACCCGGACATGCTGGAGGTCGGCAACGGCTCCATGACGGCGACCGAGAACCGCAGCGAGTTCAGCCTCTGGGCGGAGATGGCCGCGCCGCTCATCGCCGGCACCAACATCCCCCAGGCGAGCGCCTCCACGCTGTCGACGCTGACCAACTCCCAGGTGATCGCGGTCGACCAGGACTCCCTCGGCAGGCAGGGCACCATGGTGTCGTCCGCCGGCGGCCTGGACGTGCTGGCCAAGCCGCTCGCGAACGGGGACGTGTCGGTCGCGCTGTTCAACGAGACGGGCTCGACGGCGACCATCAGCACCACCGCGGCCGCGATCGGGAAGACCGGGGCGTCCGCCTACACCCTCACCGACCTGTGGTCGGGCGGGTCCTCGACCACCTCCGGCACGATCAGCGCCTCGGTACCGGCCCACGGCACGGTCATGTACCGGGTCGCGGGCGGCACCAGCAGCGGCGGAGGCACCAGTGTGACCGGGGAACTGCACGCGGTCGGCGCGGGCAAGTGCCTCGACGTACCCAACTCCACCACGACCGCCGGCACCCAGGTGGAGATCTGGAGCTGCAACGGCGGCGCCAACCAGACCTGGACACACACCACGTCCAACCAGCTCACCGTCTACTCCGGCACGGCCCAGACATGCCTGGACGCCTACGACAACCAGACCACGCCGGGCACGAAGGTGGAGATCTGGCCGTGCAACGGCCAGACCAACCAGCAGTGGACGCTGAACTCCAACGGCACGATCACCGGCGTCCAGTCCGGCCTGTGCCTGGACGTCACCGGCGGGGCCACGGCGGACGGAACCCTCGCCGAGCTGTGGACCTGCAACGGGAGCAGCGGCCAGCAATGGACGCTGGGCTGACTCCCCCCTGCCCCTAGGCACCGGCAGCCGCGGTGCCGCCGTGCGGCGGCACCGCCACGGAGGAGGACTCCTTGCCCGGATCAAAGACCGACCACCTGCGAAGGCGCTTCCCGGCCCCGTTCCTGACCGCCCCGTTCCCGATCGCCGTGTTCCTGATCGCCCTGGCGACGGCCCTGGCCGCGTGGGGCACCCCGGCCTTCGCCACGTCCCCGCCGACCGGCGCCACCACCGCCGTCCACGGCTCGGCCCCCGGCCCCGCGGCCGCCGCGTCGCTGCCCTGCGACATCTATGCCGCGGGCGGCACCCCGTGCGTGACGGCCCACTCCACGACCAGGGCGCTCTTCGCGGCGTACGACGGGCCGCTGTACCAGATCCAGCGGTCCTCCGACCACGCCTACCGTGACATCGGGCTGCTCGCCCCAGGAGGGTACGCCGACGCCGCCTCCCAGGTGTCGTTCTGCGCGGGCACCTCGTGCACGATCACGAAGATCTACGACCAGACCACCCGCCACAACGACCTGCCGATCTCCTGGGGCGGCTACTGGAAGGGGCCCGGTCCGAGCGGATCCGACGTGGGAGCCGACGCCATGGCCCTGCCGGTGACCGCGGGCGGCCACCAGGTCTTCGGAGTCAAGGTCACCCCCGGTGTCGGTTACCGCATCGACCACGCGAGCGGCGTCGCCACCGGCTCCCAGCCCGAAGGCATCTACATGGTGACGTCGTCGAACTTCACCAACCAGTGGTGCTGCTTCGACTACGGCAGCGGCGAGAACTCCCACACCGACACCGGCAACGCCACCATGAACGCCATCTACTGGGGCAACGCCTGCTGGTTCGGCGGCTGCACCGGCAGCGGCCCGTGGGTGGAGGCCGACCTGGAGAACGGCATGTTCCACACCAACACCGGCTCCAACAAGGACCCTAACAACCAGGGCGTGCACCACCCGTTCGTCAGCGCGTGGCTGAAGAACAACGGCACCAGCAACTTCACCCTCAAGTACGGCGACGGCGCAAGCGGTGGACTGACCACCACCTTCTCCGGCCCCCTTCCCAACGGCTACTCACCGATGAAGGTCGACAGCTCCGTCCTCCTCGGCACCGGCGGCGACAACAGCGTCTCGGGACAGGGCGAGTTCTTCGAGGGTGCGATGACGGCGGGTTACCCCTCCGACGCCACCGAGAACGCCGTCCAGGCCGCCATCACAGCCGCCGGGTACGGGTCGTCGGGCGGCGGGGGCGGCACCACCGGTGCGCTGCACGCGGTAGGTGCGAGCAAGTGCCTGGAGGTACCCGGCAGTTCGACGACACCGGGCACCCAGACGCAGATCCGGGACTGCTCCGGCGGGGCCAACCAGACCTGGTCCGAGAGCACCTCCGGTGAGCTGAGCGTGTCCCTCGGAGGCAGCCGCCTGTGCCTGGACGCCTCCGGGCAGGGCACCAGCCCCGGCACGAAGGTCATCACCTGGACCTGCAACGGCCAGAGCAACCAGCAATGGACGCTCAACACCAACGGCACCGTCACCAGCGCCCAGTCCGGGCTCTGCCTGGACGTGTCGGGCGCCGCCACCGCCAACGGAACCCCCGTACAGCTGTGGACCTGCAACGGCCAGTCCAACCAGAAATGGACGCTGAGCTGACCGGTGAGCCCTCGCCCCCGGCTCCGGGGCGGGGGCATCCCGCCGCCGCCCCGACTCAGGAGGATCGGATGAGGATGACAGCGCGACCAGGCCTTCCGGCCCTGGTGACCGGCATCGTCCTGACACTCGTGCTGGCGCTGCTGACGACGGCCCCGAGCCGGGCCGCCTCGGGCACGTCGCTGAGCGTCGACCTGGCCTCGCCCCGGGGACCGTCGACCGGCGTGGGGGAGGGGTTCCTCTACGGCATCAGCCAGGACGGCACCCAGCCGGCCGACCAGTTCCTCCAGCCGCTGGGAATCAACGCCTTCCGTGGCGGCGGATGGTTCTCCGGCGGCTGGATCAGGGACGGCTACCAGTACGGGTCGGCGACCCGGGCCGACCTCGACTCGATCACCGCGCAGGCCCGGCGGCTGACCCGGCCGCCCTACCACGCGCAGTACCAGGTGCTGGTCAGCGACATCTACGGCGCCAACGGCGGCCAGCCCTCGAACACCAGGTATCCGTGCGACAACGGCGACTGCTCGAACTGGATCAGCTTCATCGACGCCACCGTGGGAGCCCTGCAGGCGACAGGGCTCACGTTCTCCTACGACATCTGGAACGAGCCGGACATCTCCGTGTTCTGGACCCGGGGCGTCAACAGCGCGCAGTACTTCCAGATGTGGGACACCGCCTACCGGGAGATCCGGCGCCTCGCCCCCGGGGCGCAGATCGTGGGGCCGTCCCTCGCCTTCACCCCGCAGCGCAACCCGGGGGAGTGGCAGACCTGGCTCGCACACGTGAAGGCGGCCGGGACCGTCCCCGACATGATCAGCAACCACAACGAGGGCGACGTCGACGACCCCGTCACCGTCGCCCAGAGCCTGCGCACCTCCCTCGGCTCGGCGGGCATCGGCCCGCTGCCGCTGTCCTCGAACGAGTACCAGCCCGCCGACCGGCAGACCGCCGGAGTGACGGCCTGGTACCTGGCCCGGTTCGCGCAGTCCGGGTACACCAACGCCATGCGCGGCAACTGGGTGTGCTGCACCACCCCGAACCTGACGGGAGTGCTCACCCAGAGCGGGGGCACCTGGCAGCCGACCGGCAACTGGTGGGCGCTTCGGGACTACGCCGACATGACGGGAACCCTCGTCGGCACCTCCGGGCAGGTCGGCTCCACGGCCATCGCCGCATCCGAGGACTCCGCCGCACAACGCGCCGTGGCGCTCATCGGTGACTCCAACGGGTACACCGGCGCCGCGTCCGTGACCTTCGACGGGCTGTCCTCCGTGCCCTGGCTGACGAACGCGGGCAGCGTCCACGTCACCGTGCACCGCATCCCGGACCAGGCGCCACTCGGTGCGCCGCAGACCGTGTACGACCAGAACGTGAGCGCATCCGGTGGCTCGCTCACCGTGCCGCTCACCTTCCAGGCAACGCACGACGCGTTCGCCGTCTACCTGACCCCGGCCTCCTCCGGCGGCACGGGCTTCCCGGACGGCTACCACCAACTCGTCGTCGCCGACGACAACCTGTGCCTGGACGTCTACGGCAACTCCACCACCGCGGGCGCCGTGGTCGACCAGTGGACCTGCAACGGGCAGGACAACCAGCGGTTCCTGTTCGTGCCGGCCTCCGGCGGCTACGGCGAACTGCGCGCCCAGCACTCGGGCCAGGACGTGGCGGTCGCGGGCAGTTCCACGACGGCCGGCACCCCGGACATCGTGCAGCAGGCTCCCGGCCCCGCCACCAACGCCCTCTGGCTGCCCGTGCGCCAGTCCGACGGCTCCTACGCCTTGCAGAACCGCAACAGCGGCCTGTGCCTGGACGTCTACGGCGCCGGCAGCACCCCGGGACAGCAACTGGACCAGTGGCAGTGCAAGAACGCGCCGGGCACCAACCAGGACTTCGTCGTCCGCTGATACCGCACCCGACGCGGACCCACCGACCTGCGAAAGGAACCCCACCGTGTCAGCAATCAGACGGCTGCTGCGGCGCCTGCGCGCCTCGACCGCCGTGCTCACGGGCCTCCTCCTGGCCGTCGGCGGCCTTGTCGGCACCGTCGCCGCCCCGGCGCACGCCGCCACCTCGATCACCATCGACGGGACGTCCGGCGGACGGACCTTCGACGGAGTCGGCGCGATCAGCGGGGGCGGCGGCAACAGCAGACTCCTGATCGACTACCCCGAGCCCCAGCGCGGCCAGATCCTCGACTACCTCTTCAAGCCCGGCTACGGGGCCTCCCTGCAGATCCTCAAGGCCGAGATCGGCGGGGACACCAACTCCACCTCCGGCGCCGAACCGAGCCACCAGCACACCCGCTCCGACCTGAACTGCGACCGGGGCTACGAATGGTGGCTCATGGAGCAGGCCAAGGCCCGCAACCCGGACATCAAGCTCTACGGGCTGGCCTGGGGCGCGCCGGGCTGGATCGGCGGCGGGAACTTCTGGTCCACCGACATGGTCAACTACCTGGTCTCCTGGCTGGGGTGCGCCAAACAGCACGGCCTCGCCATCGACTACCTCGGCGGCTGGAACGAGCGAGGCTACAACGTCTCCTGGTACGAGCAACTGCGCAGCGCGCTCAACTCCAACGGCTACGGCAGCGTCAAGATCGTCGCAGCCGACTCGGACTGGACCGTGGCCAACGACGTCAACTCCAACTCGGCGTTCGCCGCCGCGGTGGGCGTCATCGGCACGCACTACCCCTGCGGTTACCGCTCCTCCCAGGCCAACTGCTCGGTGCCGTCGGCCGCCACGTCCTCCGGCAAGCCCCTGTGGGCCAGCGAGAACGGCTCGGACGACTACAACGGGGGAGCACCCGCCATGGCCCGCGGCATCAACCGCGGATACATCGACGGCCGGATGACCGCATATCTCAACTGGCCGGTGATCGCCGCGATCACGCCGAACCTGCCGTACCCCACCATGGGCCTCGCCCTGGCCTCGCAGCCCTGGTCCGGCCACTACGCGATCGGCAAGAACACCTGGGTCATGGCGCACACCAGCCAGTTCACCGCCCCGGGCTGGAAGTACCTCGACTCCTCCAGCGGCTACATCGGCGGCAACCGGAACAACGGCAGCTACGTCTCGCTGAAGTCCCCCGACAACTCCGACTACTCCAGCGTCATCGAGACGATGGACGCCGGCAGTGCACAGACCCTCAACTTCAACGTCACCGGTGGCCTGTCCGGCGGAACCGTCCACGTCTGGTCGACCGACGTCAACTCCTCCAACCCGGCCGACTACTTCGTGCACACCGCCGACGTCACCCCCTCCGGCGGAGGCTTCAGCCTGACCGTGCAGCCCCATCGCGTCTACACCCTGACCACCACCACCGGGCAGGGCAAGGGCACCGCCACCGGTCCCGCCCAGGGCGCCATGAGCCTGCCGTACAGCGACACCTTCGACGGCTACTCCACCGGCGCCGAGGCGAAGTACCTCATGGACTGGCAGGGTGCCTTCGAGGTGACGGCCTGCGGCGGCGGCCGCGGCGGCAAGTGCGTGCGCCAGATGAGTCCCCAGAAACCGATCACCTGGGACGCGCTGTCCGATCCGCACGCCCTGCTCGGTGACGTGGGCTGGAGCAACTACACCGTCTCCTCCGACGTGCTGCTCGAGCAGCCGGGATACGCCGAGCTGATCGGCCGTGCGAACGGTCAGGACTACAGCAGCACCGGCGGTCTGAACGCCTACCACCTGCGGGTGAGCGACACCGGTGCCTGGTCGATCCTGAATTCGGGCACCAACGGCACCGTCGCCACTCTCGCCCACGGCACGACCACGGCACTGGGCACCAACCGGTGGCACACGCTCGCGCTCACCTTCTCCGGGACCACCATCAGCGCCGTCATCGACGGCTCCACGGTCGGCTCCGCCACCGACCGCACCTGGGCCGGCGGGCAGATCGGCTACGCGACCAGCCAGGGCGAGACGGCACAGTTCGACAACCTCTCCCTCACCCCCGGAAGCGGCGGCGGAGGAGGCGGCACGACCGGCCCCATCGTCGGGAGTGCCTCCGGCCGGTGCGTGGACGTGCCCAACCAGTCGCAGACCTCCGGAACCCAGGTGGAGCTGTGGGACTGCAACGGCGGCAGCAACCAGCAGTGGACCAGCACACCGGCCGGTGAACTGCGGGTCTACGGCAACGCCTGCCTGGACGCGGCGGGCAGCGGCACCAGCCCCGGCACCAAGGTCGACATCTCGGGATGCACCGGCGGCAGCAACCAGAAGTGGACGCTCAACGCCGACGGCACGCTCACCGGTTCCCAGTCCGGCCTGTGCCTGGACGCCACCGGCGCGGGCACGGCCAACGGCACCCTGCTGGAGCTGTGGACCTGCACCGGCGCCGGCAACCAGAAGTGGACACGCGAGTGACCGGCACCGGCCGGGACCGCCACCCCGTCACCTGACCCTGAAGGACCCCCCACATGACCGCCTCCCCCCGCCCGATCAGCCGACGCCGCCTGCTCGCGGCGACCGGCGCGGCCACAGCCGCCGGCCTGCTGCGGTTCGCCCCCCAGGCCGCCGCCACCGACGGGCCCGCGAGCTACACCGCCACCTGGTCCTCCGTCGACCAGCACCCCCCGGCCCCCGCCTGGTTCAAGGACGCCAAGTTCGGCATCTACTACCACTGGGGCGCCTTCAGCGTCCCCGCGTACGGCAACGAGTGGTATCCGCGCAACATGTACATCGGCGGCTCGAACGAGAACCAGCACCACATCGCCACCTACGGCGACCCCTCGGTGTGGCCGTACCACAACTTCATCGACGGCGCCCGCGACAAGGCGGGCAACTACGTGCAGTTCGCCCCCAGACTCGCCTCCCAGGGCGGCAATTGGGACCCGGACGCCTGGGCCCGGCTGTTCAGGTCCGCGGGCGCCAGGTTCGCCGGCCCGGTCGCCGAGCACCACGACGGCTTCTCGATGTGGAACAGCCGCGCCAACCCGTGGAACTCCGTCCAGCACGGCCCCCGGCTCGACCTGGTCGCCCTGCACGCCCAGGCCATCCGCGCCCAGGGCCTGAAGTTCATGGCCTCGCTCCACCACGCCTACCACTTCAACGGCTACTACGACCACGTGCCGTCCCAGTCCGACCCGTCCCTGCGCATCCTCTACGGACAACAGGGCACGGCGGCCGAGAACAAGCTCTGGTACGACAAGCTGGTCGAGGTCATCGACGGTTACCAGCCCGACCTGCTCTGGCAGGACTTCGACCTGAACCTGGTGCAGGAGTCCTACCGACTGCAGTTCCTCGCGCACTACTACAACCAGGCGGTCGCCTGGAACAAGGACGTGGTCGCGACCTACAAGGACGGCCTCGACAACAAGGGCGAGGTCTTCGACTTCGAGCGCGGCGGCCCGGCAGGTCTGCTCACGCCCTACTGGCTGACCGACGACAGCATCTCCTCCTCCAGCTGGTGCTACACGGTGGGCATCGGCTACTACACGACGCAGGCGCTGCTGCACTCCCTGATCGACCGGGTCAGCAAGGGCGGCACCATGCTGCTGAACATCGCCCCCATGGCCGACGGCACCATCCCCTCCGCACAGCAGTCGATCCTGCTGGCCATGGGGGACTGGCTCGGCCGCTTCGGAGAGGCGGTCTACGGCACCCGCTCCTGGTCCAGTTACGGAGAGGGCCCCACCAAGATGGGCGGCGGCTCCTTCAGCGGACCGGTGGCCGGCAAACCGCAGGACGTCCGCTTCACCCGCAGCCAGGACAACAAGGTCCTCTACGCCACCACGCTGGGCTGGCAGGGCGCGACCACGACCATCACCACGCTGAACTCGAACCAGATCAACCTCAGCACCCTGACCGGCGCCCAACTGCTGAACAACACCGCCGGCACCTACGTCAACCTGCCCGCACCCACCCAGGACGCCGCCGGCCTGCACCTGACCATGCCGTCGACGAACCCGCCGTTCAACGCCCTCGCCTACACGGTCAAACTCACCTTCTCCGGTGAGATCCCCGTCCTGGGCGCCCCGGGCGGCTCCACGACCTGGGTGAAGATCGCCAACGTGACCAGCGGACTGGTGCTCGACAGCGGGGGCAGCGTGGCTTCCGGCTCCAACCTCAAGCAGTGGAACTACGACGGCAGCGCCAATCTGCAGTGGCAGCTGATCGACCTCGGGAACGGCTACTACCGGATCATGAACCGCACCAACGGCATGGCCGCCGACAGCTGGGGCAACGCCGCCAACGGCGCTCCCGCCCGCCAGGAGGCGTGGAACGGCGGAAACAACCAGCAGTGGTCGCTGAACAGCCTCGGCGACAACCGCTACCAGATCATCAACCGCGGCACCGGCACCGCCCTGGACGGCAGCGGCAGCACCACGGTGGGGTCGACCACGGTGCTGTGGACGCCGAACTCCAGCACCAACAACCAATGGACGATCACCGGCGTGTGAACCGTCCGCGCGACCGAAGCCCCTCCCCCGACCACGGAAGAAGGAGCGCGCATGAAACGCACACCGCTCTTACTGTCCATCGCGGCTGCGATACTCCTCGTCCTGTCCGCCGCCGGCACCTCGATCGGCAACGGCCTCGGAGCTTTCAGGCCGGCCGCAGCCGCCGCGGCCACCGCCGGCTGCGGCAAGGCCCCTGCGCTGACGAGCGGTACCCACACCATTCAGAGCGGCGGCCAGACACGCAGTTACATCCTGAGGGTCCCGGCCGGCTACGACAGCAACCACCCCTACCGGCTGATCTTCGGCTTCCACTGGCGCGGCGGAACGGCGGCCGACGTCGACTCGGGCGGAACGGACGGATACAACTGGTCCTACTACGGCCTGCGCCGCCTGGCGGACAGCGCGAACAACGGCACGATCTTCGTCGCCCCGCAGGGCATCGGGAACGGCTGGGCCAACTCAGGCGGTCAGGACGTGGCCTTCGTCGACGCCATGGTCGGCCAGATCGAAGCGGGCCTGTGCGTCGACACCACCCAGTTGTTCTCCGCGGGCTTCAGCTACGGCGGTGCCATGTCGTACGCCCTCGCCTGCTCCCGGGCGACCGTCTTCCGCGCCGTCGCGGTCTACTCCGGTGCGAACCTCAGTGGCTGCAACGGCGGCAACCAGCCCATCGCCTACATGGGACTGCACGGCCTCCGGGACAACGTGCTGCCCATCCAGTCGGGACGGGACCTGCGCGACACCTTCGTCCGGACGAACGGCTGCACTCCGCAGAACCCGCCTGAGCCGGCCTACGGAAGCCTGACACACATCATCACCACCTACTCCGGATGCAGGTCGGGCTACCCCGTCGTCTGGGCCGCGTTCGACGGAGCCGGCCACGACCCCGGCCCGATAGACGGCTCCACCGGCGACGGTTGGCGCACCTGGACCTCTGCCGCGGTCTGGCAGTTCTTCACCCAGTTCGGCTCGAACCAGTCCCCGCCCCCTCCGCCCACCGGCGATCAGGAGATCATCGGTCAGCAGTCGGGACGCTGCCTCGACATCAACAACTCCACGACCGCCAACGGCACCCAGGCACAGCTGTGGGACTGCAACGGCGGCTCCAACCAGCGGTGGGCCTATACCGCCGCCAAGCAACTGATGGTCTACGGCAACAAGTGCCTGGGCGTGGGCCAGTCCGCGGGCAGCGGCACCCCGGCGGCGATCTGGGACTGCAGCGGGCAGGCGGACCAGCAGTGGAACGTCAATGCCGACGGCACGATCACAGCAGCACAGTCGGGACTGTGCCTAGACGCCAACGGCCAGGCAACCGGCAACGGGACGAAGGTCCAGCTGTGGACCTGCACGGGCGGCGCCAACCAGCACTGGCGCCTGCAGAACTGACGGGCGCGCCCGGACACGGCGCCGGGCCTGGCCGGAAACACGCCATCGTTCGCTACGACTGCGCGGTGTTCGATTTCAGGTGCTCGCGGAGCCAGTGCTCGGTGTTGCTGACGTGCAGCAGGGCCGCGGCCTGGCTCACCGCGGCGTCGCGGGTGCGGAGCGCGTTGTAGATCGCCTCGTGCTCGGCGAGGGTCCGTCCGGCGGACTGGTCGTCCAGCTGGCCCCGCCAGATCCGGGCGCGCAGGGTACGGCCCGAGATGCCTTCGAGCAGGGTGAGCAGGCTCTCGTTGCCGGTGGCCGCCACGACAGAGCGGTGGAAGGCCGCGTCATGGACGTTGAGCCGCTCCACGTCGTCGCTCGCCTCCCGCATCGCGTCCAAGTGGCCTTTCACCTCGGCCAGTTGGTCGTCTGTGATCCTGACGGCGGCCAGTCCGGTGGCGAGCGGTTCGAGCAGCCGCCGGACCTCAATGAGATCCAGCAGGGCGCCGGTGTCGCTCTGGAGCAGTTCCACGGCGCCGCCGAGCCCCTCCAGCAGCAGGCTGGGCTGGAGGCTGGTCACGTACGTGCCGTCGCCTCGCCGAACCTCCAGCACCCGGGCCACGGCCAGGGCTTTGACCGCCTCGCGGGCGAGGTTGCGGGAGAGGCCCAGCTGTGCGGCGAGCTCGGGCTCCGGGGGCAGCTTCGCGCCCGGCGGCAGTGCGCCGGAGCGGATGAGCTCACGGATCTGCCCGATGGCCCTGTCGGTGAGGGACAACGTGAGCTCCTCCCGTGAGCGTGCCGTGCGGTCCGGTGCGCGAGTGACCGGGGCGGCGCGTCAAGTGTGTGCCGCCGATGATACCGGGGGCCGTGGCGGGCCGTCGGTGGAGCAGCTCTCTCTCCGAAACATTGTATGTTTGCCGGTAAATAAATGCCAGCAAAAGCGACATAAGGGTAAAAAACTCGCGGTGGGAAGCTGTTTTCATCCCTGCACGCCCGTTGACATGGTGATGACACATGGCGGACCTTCTTCCGTAACGGCCGGCGCAACGGGTGGTGGCCGTCGCGCCGGTTCCACCTCTCCCGTCTGCCTTCGTCCGTCACAGGGATGGCCCATGCCCAGTTCGATCAACAGACGTCAGTTCCTGGCCGGTGCCACCTGCGTGGCCGCCGCAGCCGTCGCGGGGGGAGTGTTCGGCGCCGGCACCGCGCAGGCCGCTCCCAGCACCTACACACCCGCATGGAGTTCGGTGAACCAGCACCCGGCCTCCCCGGAATGGTTCCAGGACGCCAAGTTCGGCATCTACTTCCACTGGGGCGTCTTCAGCGTCCCCGCGTACGACAGCGAGTGGTACCCGCGCAACATGTACATCAGCGGGAGCAACGCCAACACGCACCACGTCGCGACCTACGGCGACCCCTCGGTATGGCCGTACCACAACTTCATCAACGGAGCGAACGACAAGTCGGGCCACTTCACCCAGTTCGCACCCAGACTCAAATCCGCCGGAGGGAACTTCGACCCTGACGAATGGGCCCAGCTCTTCGTCGACGCCGGAGCGAAGTTCGCGGGGCCGGTCGCCGAGCACCACGACGGGTTCTCCATGTGGGACTCGCAGGTCAACGAGTGGAACTCGGTCGCCAAGGGCCCCAAGCTCGACCTGCTGAAGCTGTTCACCACGGCGATCCGCGCCAAGAACCTGAAGCTGCTGGTGGCGATGCACCACGCCTACAACTTCAACGGCTACTACGACCACGTGCCCGCCCAGACCGACCCCAGCCTGCAGAAACTCTACGGGCAACTGGGCTCCACCGCCGAGAACCAGCTCTGGTACGACAAGCTCAAGGAGGTCATCGACCGCGCCCAACCGGACATCCTCTGGGAGGACTTCGACCTGACCAAGGTCGACGAGACGCAGCGCCTGAACTTCCTGTCGTACTACTACAACCAGGCCAATGCCTGGGGCAAAGAGGTCGTCGCCACCTACAAGGACGGCTACAACAGCCACGGCGAGGTCTTCGACTACGAGCGCGGCGGCCCGGCCGACCGGACAGCGCCCTACTGGCTCACCGACGACAGCATCTCCAGCTCCAGCTGGTGCTACACGGTGGGCATCGGCTACTACAGCACCCAGCAGATGCTGCACTCCCTGATCGACCGGGTCAGCAAGAACGGCAACATGCTGCTGAACATCGCGCCGATGGCCGACGGCACGATCCCCCAGGGCCAGAAGGACGTGCTGCTCGGCATCGGCGACTACCTGAAGCGATTCGGGGAGTCGTTGTACGCGACGCGTGCCTGGACGCAGTACGGCGAGGGTCCGACCCGGATGGGCGGGGGCGCGTTCACCGCCCCGCTCGTCGGCACCGCACAGGACATCCGCTTCACCCGCAGCAAGGACAACACGGTGCTGTACGCCACCGTGCTGGGCTGGCCGGGCAGTTCACTGAAGATCAAGACCTTGAGCTCGGACCGCATCAGCGTCTCCTCGCTCACCTCGGTGAAGCTGCTCGACTCGACCGCCGGCACCTACATCAACCTCGCCGCGCCGACGCAGGACTCCTCTGGGCTGACCGTGACGCTGCCCTCCTCGGCGCCGTTCACCGCGGGCGCCTACGTGCTCAAGCTCAGCTTCTCCGGCCCGATCCCCCCGCTGCGGCCGGCGGTCGGTGCCGTGGTCTACCAGGACGTCACCTACTCCGGGAACTACGCGGTGCTCGACCCCGGCACCTACACGGCCGAGCAACTGCAGCTGGCCGGGGTGGCCCCCCAGAGCATCTCCTCCCTGAAGCTGGCGGCCGGGAACCAGATCATCGCCTACAGCGGTGACAACTTCACCGGCACCTCCTGGACCTTCACCGCCGACAACCCCGACCTCAGGGTCACCGGCCAGAACGACCAGATCACCTCCCTGAAGGTGCAGTTCAATCCGGCCACCTACTTCCGCATCACCAACGTCACCGACGGTCTGGCGCTGGACAGCGGAGGAAACGTCGCGTCGGGATCCAACCTCAAGCAGTACACCTGGGACGGCAGCCCCAACCTCCAGTGGCAGCTCGTGGAGGTCGGCGGCGGCTACTACAAGCTGGTCAACCGCACCAACGGCATGGTCGCCGACGGCTGGGGCGCCACGTCCGACGGCTCCCCGGCCCAGCAGGCGGCGTGGAACGGCAACAACAACCAGCAGTGGACGGTCACCCACCGCGGCGAGGGCATGTGCAGCATCGCCAACCGGGCCACCGGCCTCGTCCTGGACGGTGGCGGGAACGTGTCCTCCGGGTCCGTCACCAAGCAGTGGAGCTACGGCAGCAGCACCAACCTGCTGTGGACCTTCACCGCCCAGTGACACGGGCGTGAAGGCGGCGCACTGAGGGACTGCCCGGACGGAGAACCGTCCGGGCAGTCCCTTCCCCACCGTTGCGTCGGCGCGGACGTCGCGGCCTCATCCAGGGGATCCCGTCCCGCCCAGGCCCTCCGCGGCCTCCAGGTGCTCCCGCAGCCACTGCTCGGTGTTGTTGACGTGCACCAGTGCCGCGGCGTGACTCAGAACGGCGTCACGCGAGGCCAGGGCCGCGTAGATCGCCTCGTGCTCCGCGAGCGTGCGGGCCGCCGCACGGCTGTCCACCAGACCACGCCAGATCCGCGCGCGCAGAGTGCGGCCCGAGATGCCCTCCAGCAGGGTGATCAGCGATTCGTTGCCGGTGACGTCCACGATGGCGCGGTGGAACGCCACATCGTGCGCGTTGAGCCGCTCCACGTCGTCGCGCGCCGCGCGCATGGCGTCCAGGTGCCGCTTCACCTCCCCCAGTGCGTCGTCCGACAGGCGGGCGACGGCCAGGGCGGTGGCGGCGGGCTCGAGCAGCCGCCGCACCTCCATGAGGTCCAGTACGGCAGCGGGGTCGCCCTGGAGCAGCTCCACCGCGCCACCGAGGCCCTGCAGGAGCAGGCTCGGCTGCAGGCTGGTGACATACGTGCCGTCGCCCCGCCGGATCTCCAGCACGTGCGCCACGGCCAGCGCCTTCACCGCCTCGCGCGCGAGGTTGCGGGAAAGCCCGAGCTGGGCGGCCAGCTCGGGCTCGGGGGGCAGCTTCGTGCCCGGCGGCAGAGCCCCGGACGCGATGAGCTCGCGGATCTGACTGATCGCCCTGTCGGTCAGGGACACGGTCAACTCCTTTTGCCGCGACCCGGAGCGCCCGCCGGAGTGCCGGGCACCGGGGCGGCCGCGCCGTCGTCGAAGGGTGTGTCGGGGCGGAGGAGTCCCCGCTCGCGCAGGTCGTGCCAGAGCTCATGGGGAACCTGCTGCCGGTGCAGTCGCGCGTTGCGCCGGACCTGTCCGGGGTCGCGCATGCCCAGGGTGACGTTGATGACGCCGGGATGGGTGAGGGGGAAGGCGATGGCGGCGGCGGGCAGCGTGGTGCCGTGGGCCTCGCAGACGTCGGCGATGGCACGGGCGCGGTCGACGAGTTCGGGCGGGGCGGCCTGGTAGTCGTACGTCATGCCCTCGGCCGGACGATCTCGCGAGAGCAGACCGGAGTTGAAGACGCCGACGGCGACGACGGCCTTGCCGTGTTCCTGAGCGGCGGGAAGGACGTCGTCCAGGGCCGACTGGTCGAGCAGGGTGTAGCGGCCGGCCAGCATCACGACGTCGGCGGCGGTCTCGCGCAGGAAGCGGGCGAGCATGGCGGACTGGTTCATGCCGGCGCCGATCGCTCCGATGACGCCCTGGTCGCGCAGCTCGGCGAGGGCGGGCATGGCGTCGTCCGCCGCCTGTCGCCAGTGGTCGTCGGGGTCGTGGAGGTAGACGACGTCGAGGCGGTCCAGGCCGGTGCGCTCCAGCGTCTCGTCGATGGACCGCAGGACGCCGTCACGGCTGAAGTCCCACTGGCGGCGCAGGTCGTCGCGGACGACGAAGCCTTCGGTGTCGACCCCGCGGGGGTTCTCATTGGGGACCAGGAGGCGGCCGACCTTGGAGGAGATGACGTACTGGTCACGGGCGCGGGTGCGCAGGGCGGCGCCCAGACGGCGCTCGGACAGGCCCAGGCCGTAGTGCGGGGCGGTGTCGAAGTAGCGGATGCCCGCGTCCCAGGCGGTGTCGAGGGCCGCGGCCGCGTCCTCGGCGCTGGTGGTGCGGTAGAGGTTGCCGATGACAGAGGCGCCGAAACCGAGCTCGGTGACCTGGACGGCGGTGGTGGGGATCGTACGGCGGCGCAAGGGGTGCTCCTTGAGGGGCGATCAGCGTCGGACGTGTGCCGTGGCGCCCGCGAGGGGCGCCACGGCCTCGGCGAGGGCGGCCATCGAGCGTCACCGCGCTTGGTCATGGCGGGGGCGCCGTGCGCGGTGCCGCGGGCCTGGGCGCGCTCCAGTCCCGCACCGATGAGCAGGCCGTGGACGACTCCCGCGGCGAAGCCGTCCCGTCGTCGGTCAGCCGCACGGCACCCGGGTGCGGGTGCCGCGAGTTCGACCGCACCCACGCCGACGTCGGCGTGCCCGGCCGGTGGTCATCGTCCGAGCCATCCGCCGTCGACGGGCAGGGTGATGCCGTGGACGTAGTCGGAGGCGGGGGAGGCGAGGAAGACGGTGGCGCCGGCGAGGTCGTCGGCGGTGCCCCAGCGTCCAGCGGGTATGCGCTCCAGGATGGCCTTGCTGCGGGCCGGGTCGTCCTGGAGGGCTTGGGTGTTGTCGGTGGCGATGTAGCCGGGGGCGACGGCGTTGACGTTGACGCCGTGCGGCGCCCACTCGTTGGCCAGGGCCTTGGTCAGTCCGGCGATGCCGTGCTTGGCGGCGGTGTAGCCGGGGACCGTGATGCCGCCCTGGTAGCTGAGCAGGGAGGCGGTGAAGACGACCTTGCCGTGCCCGCGGGCCACCATGGTGGCGCCCACGGCCCGGGTGAGCGCGAACTGCGCGGTCAGGTTGACCTGCAGCACCAACTCCCAGTCCGCGTCGCTGTGCTGAGCGGCCGGGGTGCGGCGGATCGTGCCCGCGTTGTTGATGAGGATGTCCACCGGGCGTTCGCGCCCGGCGAGGTCGTCGCCCAGCGCGCGTACGGCGGCGGGGTCGGCGAAGTCGGTGCGGATCCCCTCGAACGAACGCCCGGCGGCCAGGACGTCCTTCTCCACCTGGCTCCCGGACTCCTCCAGGTGGGCGCTGACCCCGATGATGTCCGCACCGGCCTGGGCGAGCGCGCGGGCCATCGCCTGGCCGATGCCGCGGCGGGCGCCGGTGACGACGGCGAGCTTCCCGGTGAGGTCGAAGGCGCTCATGCGGTGGCTCCCTGGGTGTCGTCGGTGCAGTCCACGAGGATCTTCATCACGTCGCCGCCGCTCTCCAGGGCCTCGAAGGCGGCCGGAGCCTCGGTCAGCGGCACGATCTTGGTGAGCAGGCGCTGGGCGGGGATCGTGCCGTCGGCGACCAGGGCGACGGCCCGCTCGAAGTCGGAGCGGTCGTACAACCGGGCCCCGACGAGGGTGAGTTCACGCCAGAAGAAGCGGTGCAGGTTGACCTCGCGGGGCCTCGGGTGGATGGCGACCAGGCACAACCGGCCGCGCACGCCGAGCACGTCGACGGCCGTCTCCACGCCGCCCGCCGCGCCGGAGACCTCGAAGGCGACGTCCGCTCCGGCCTCGCCCGTCCACTGGTGGACGAGTTCGGTGATGTCGGCTGCGGCCGGGTCCCAGGTCGCCAGGCCCAGCTCCTCGGCGAGCAGCCTGCGGTGGGCGTTGAGTTCGACCACGCGCACCTCGGCGCCGGCGGCGCGGGCGACCAGGGCGATGAGGATGCCGACGGGTCCGCCGCCGACCACGACGACCTTCTCGCCCTCCTTCACCGCGGCCCGGCCCACGTCGTGCACGGCGACGGCCGTCGGTTCGACGAGCGCGGCCTGGTCCAGCGGGAGGGTGCCGGGCAGTCGGACGAGGGTGGCGGCGGGCACGGTCCAGCGCTGCTGCATGGCGCCGGGGGAGTCGATGCCGATGAAGTCCAGGTGCTGGCAGATGTGCTGGTGACCGGCGCGGCAGGCGTGACAGGTGCCGTCCCAGCGCAAGGGCATCACGGTGACCGCGTCTCCGGGCTGCCAGCCCTCGACGTCCGGGCCGACGCGTACGACGCGGCCGGACATCTCGTGGCCCAGGACGGCGGGCGTGTGGACCCGGGCGTCCATGTCGCCGTGGAAGATGTGCAGGTCGGTGCCGCAGATGCCGACGTAGGCGGGGGCGAGTTCCACTTCGCCGGGGCCGGGCTCTGAGGCGGCGGAGGGCGCGGTGTCCAGGGTGCGGGCGGATGTGTAGCGGACGGCGAGAGTCATCGTGGGGTCAGGGTCCCTTCCGCGCGGACGCCGATGGTCAGCAGCAGGTTGGCGTAGGTACGGGTGTCGGCGGTGACGACGGCGAGGGCCAGGTCGGGGGAGCGGGCGGCGTCGTAGAACGCGAAGCGGTCGAGCGGGTCGACGGGCACCGGCGCCAGTCGGGACCGGTACTCGGCGATGGCCGCCGGCTCCGGCTCGCCCTCGGGCGGCACCATCACCTGCGCCGCCTCCACGGGCAGGGCGCGCAGCAGCACGTCCAGGACGGTGCTGACGTCGAGGGTGCCGGGTGCCAGGTTGAGGTGGACGGTTTTGGCTCGTTCGCCGACGGCGGTGCTGGCGGGGTAGTGGCCGTCGGCGAGCAGGACGCGGGCGCCGTGCCCGGCTCCGGCCAGTGCTTCCAGGATGCCGGGGTGCAGCAGTTCGGTCAGCAGCACGCAGTGCTCTCCTTAGGTGTCGTTCTCGTGGTCGGCCAGCCGGTAGAAGGCGGTCGCGGTGTCGCAGAGCACTGCCTGCCTCTCCGGCGGTGAGCAGTCGTCCAGCAGGTGTTCGACGGCGGCCGCCCAGCGGGACCAGCCCCCGGCGAGGACGCAGACGGGCCAGTCGGAGCCGAACATCAGCCGCTCCGGGCCGAAAGCGGCCAGCAGGGTGTCCCACACCGGGCGGATGTCGTCGAGGGTCCACCTGGCGTGGTCGGCCTCGGTGATCAGTCCGGAGACCTTGCACCGCACCTGGGGATGTGCGGCCAGCCGCCGTACGCCCCGCTCCCAGCCGTGGAGGTCCTGCCGGGCGATGGGCGGTTTGCCCGCGTGGTCCAGCACGAGCGGGAGGTCCGGAAAGCGTTGGGCGAGGCGGATCGCCTGGTCGAACTGGTGGCTGCGGATGAGCACGTCGTAGCCGAGACCCCGGTCCCGTACGGCGCGCAGGCCCCGCTCGACGGACGGCTGCTGCAGCCACTCCGGGTCGGACTCGCCCTGCACCAGGTGGCGCAGGGCCCGCAGATACCCGCCGCCGGGCCCGCAGCGCAGTTCGTCGAGTACGTCGCCGACCGCGGGGGAGGTCAGGTCCGCCCAGCCGACGACCGCGCCGGCCAGGGGGTCCTGGTCGGCGAGGTCGAGCAGGTCCGCCGTCTCCTCCACGGAGGTGACGCACTGCACGACCACCGTGCTCGTCAGCCGTCGTCCCGCCAGGGGCCGGTCGGCGGCCCGCCGCAGGTCCTCGATGCCGTGGCTGCGGCGGATCGCTTCGTGCCCCGGTTCGTCGAGCCAGGGCTGGGGCCGGCGGTCGAGGTCCCACACGTGGTGGTGGGCGTCGACCAGGGGCAGCGGTTCAGACACGGGCCGACCAGACCGGGCCGTCGGGGTAGCTGTACTCCTTGAGGGAGGCGGGGTGCATCTGGGCGCTCAGTCCGGGCAGCGTCGGGGCGAGGTAGTGGCCGTCGACGATGCGGACCGGGTCGACGAAGTGCTCGTGCAGGTGGTCGACATACTCGATGACCCGGTCCTCGGTGGTGCCGGAGACGGCGACGTAGTCGAACATCGACAGGTGCTGCACCATCTCGCACAGGCCGACGCCGCCGGCGTGCGGGCAGACCGGCACGCCGAACTTCGCGGCCAGCAGCAGGATGGCGATGTTCTCGTTGACGCCGCCGACGCGGGCGGAGTCGATCTGCACGATGTCGACCGCGCCGGCCTGAAGCAGCTGCTTGAACACGACCCGGTTGGCGATGTGTTCGCCGGTGGCGACCTTGATGGGGGCGAGTGCCCTGCGGACGGCGGCGTGGCCGAGGATGTCGTCGGGGGAGGTGGGCTCCTCGATCCAGTACGGGTCGTAGGGGGCCAGGGCGCGCATCCAGTCGATGGCGGGCTGGACGTCCCATCTCTGGTTGGCGTCCACCGCGATGCGGATGTCCGGGCCGACGGTCTCGCGAGCGGTGCGCAGGCGCCGGATGTCGTCCTGGAGATCGGCGCCGACCTTCAGCTTGATCTGGGTGAAACCGTCCGCGACGGCCTCACGGGACAGGCGGGCCAGCTTCTCGTCGGAGTAGCCCAGCCAGCCGGGTGTGGTGGTGTAGGCCGGGTAGCCCTGGTCGAGGAGGTGGCCGATGCGCCGCTCACGGCCGGGCTCGGCCCGGCGCAGGATCTCCAGCGCATCCTCGGGCGTGAGGGCGTCGGACAGCCAGCGGAAGTCGACCTGGGCGACCAGCTCCTCCGGTGACATCTCGCCCAGGAAGCGCCACACGGGCTTGCCCGCCCGCTTGGCGGCAAGGTCCCACGCGGCGTTGACGACCGCTCCGGTGGCCATGTGGATGGCGCCCTTCTCCGGCCCCAGCCAGCGCAGTTGGGGGTCGTGGACGAGGGAGCGGGCGAAGGCGCCGAGGTCGGAGCAGACCTCCTCCACGGACAGGCCGACGACGTGCGGGGCGAGGGTGGCGATGGCGGCGGCCTGGGCGTCGTTGCCGCGTCCGGTGGTGAAGGCCAGGGCGTGGCCCTCCAGCCCGTCACCCGCGTCGGTGCGCAGGATCACGTACGCGGCCGAGTAGTCGGGCTCGGGGTTCATGGCGTCCGAGCCGTCGAGGTGTTCGGAGGTGGGGAACCGCACGTCCAGGACGTCCAGGGCGGTGATGCGGGCGGAGGCGGGAACGGGGGAGGACATGGCGGCAACTCCTGTGACGAGCAAGGGAGACGGATTCCCCTGCGACGAGACGTGAACGCGGCGGAGGCAGGGCGGCCGGCGGGCCGCCCGGGTCACTCCTGGACCTTGCCGCCGGTGATGCGGGAGATGGCGAGGGCGACCAGGATGATCAGGCCGTTGAGCGCGCCGATCCACTGGGCGGGGACACCGGCCAGCGTCAGCACGTTCTGGATCATGAAGAGCAGCAGGATCCCGCAGAACGCGCCGAACATGGTGCCCCTGCCGCCGTTGAGGCTGATGCCCCCGATGACGGCGGCGGCGAAGACGGTGAAGATGTACCCGTTGCCCTGCGCGGAGGCGACCGAGGCCAGGCGTCCGGAGAGCATCAGCCCGGCGAGGGCGGCGAGCACGCTGCCGGTGACGATGACGATCCACAGCACCCGGTCGGTGCGGATACCGGCCGCCTTCGCCGCGTCGACGTTGCCGCCGATGGCGTACAGGGAGCGGCCGAAGCTGGTCCAGCCGAGCACCACGATCGCGACGGCGAACAGGGCCAGGCAGATCCAGATCGAGGCGGGCATGCCGAACCATTCGGCGGTGCCGGTGTAGAGCATCGACTGCGGCAGCTGGAAGAAGGTCTGACCGCCGGAGATACCGGTGAGGATGCCGCGCAGCACGATCAGCATGCCGAGCGTGACGATGAAGCCGTTGAGACCGAAGCGGATGATCAGCAGCGAGTTGATCACGCCGACGAGCGCGCCCACGGCGAGGGTGATGGGGACCGACCAGGCACCGGGAAGCAGACCGAGTCCGTGCCCGGCGCCGGCCGGGACGACCAGCCAGGCCGCGACGCCCGGCGCCAGACCCATCGTGGACTCCAGGGACAGGTCCATCTTCTTGACGATCAGGATCATCGTCTGGGCGAGGACCAGCAGGGCCATCTCGGACATGGTCTGCAGGACGTTGATGAGGTTGTCGGCCTGGAGGAAGACCGGGTTGACGATCTGGCCGACGATCGCGATGACGACGATCGCCGGGACGAGCGCCAGGTCGCGCAGCCGGGCCAGGGGGATCCGGCCGCCGAGCAGCGCGGTGCGCTTCTGCCCGGTCTCCTCGGTCTGGGCGGATGTGTCCGCGAGGACGGTTTCAGGCATTGCCTCAGGCATGCAGGTCCACTCCTTCCATCGCGGCCACGAGGTCGTGGTCGTGCCAGCCGCGTGGTATCTCGGTCGTGACCCGGCCCTGGAACATCACCAGGATCCGGTCGCACATGCGCAGGTCGTCGAGTTCGTCGGAGGCGATGAGCACTCCGGTGCCGGACTCGGCGGTCTCCTCGACCTTGCCGAGGAGGAACTCCTTGGAGCGCACGTCCACGCCGGCGGTCGGGTTGATCAGGACCAGCAGCCGGGGGTCGTCGGCCAGGGCGCGCGCCATGACGACCTTCTGCTGGTTGCCGCCGGACAGGGCGGAGACGGGCAGCTCCGGTCCGGGGGTCTTGATGGCCAGGTTCTCGATCATGGCCTCGGCCAGCCGGTCGCGCCGTCCGCGGCTGAGGAAGCCGTTCCTGCCGAGCCGCCTGGGCACGGACAGGGTCGCGTTGTCGGCGATCGACATGTCCGGCACGAAGCCCTGGTGGTGCCGGTCCTGCGGAACGAACCCGGCGCCGGCCGCGAGCGCGTCGGGCACGCTGCCCGGCCGGGGCCGGCGCCCGGCGATCTCCAGCTCCCCGGTCGCCGCGGCACGCAGGCCTACGACGGTCTCGGCGACCTCCGTACGTCCGCTGGCGGCGGCGCCCGCGAGGCCGACGATCTCCCCGGCGCCCACCTGGAAGGAGACGTCGTTGTAGGTGCCGTCGCTGCTCAGGCCGTGCACGGTCAGCGCGGGCACGCCGCTCTCGTCCAGGCTGCCGGTGCGCTCCTGGCGCCGGTCCGCCGCGGCCTCACCGGTCATGGCGGCGACCAACTCGGTGCGGGGAAGTTCGGCGACCGGCGCGGTCACGATGTGGCGGGCGTCGCGGAACACCGTCACCATGTCGCAGATCTCGTAGACCTCCTGCAGGTGGTGACTGATGAACAGGAAGGTCACGCCCTGGCGTTGCAGGTCGCGGATGCGGTCGAAGAGCCGGTTGATCGCCGCCGCGTCGAGCTGTGCGGTGGGCTCGTCGAGGATGATGAACCGGGCCCCGAAGGACAGCGCACGGGCGATCTCGACGAACTGCCGCTGCTCGACGCTGAGGTCGCCGGCCGGGGTCTGCGGGTCGACCTCCACCGACCAGGCCGACAGCAGCTCCTGGGCCCGACGGCGTACGCCGGTCCAGCTGATGAGCCGGTGGGGGCCGTGGTGGTGCCGGTTCAGGAACAGGTTCTCGGCGACGGTCAGCGTGGGGATGATCGTCGACTTCTGGTAGACGCAGGCGACGCGCCGGCGCCAGGCGTCGCGGTCGCTGAGCCGCGGCGCGGGGTCGCCGCCGAAGGTGACCGTCCCCTCGTCGGGGGCGTGCAGGCCCGTCAGGACGGACACGAGGGTGGACTTGCCGGCCCCGTTGCGGCCGACGAGTGCGTGGGTCTCGCCGGGCCGGATGGTGATCCGGGCGCCGTTCAGGGCCACCGTCGGACCGAATCGTTTGACTATGCCCGTCGCCTCGACGACGGGCGGGGCCGCAAAGGCCCGCCCGTCGTCCGCCGGGGCGGGCGCGGGGGTGACAGTACGCTCCCCGTCGCTCATCTCAACCGCCTTGTCCTGGATAGCCGTTGGGGTCTCTGACCGGTCCGGTCAGCCGAGGTGGTTGCCCCACAGCGACGTGTCGTCGCTCTTGACGCTGGGAACGCCGCCGTAGGTGCCGCCGTCGGCGGTGACCAGGGGAGCGGAGAGCTGGTCCTCCAGCAGACCGTCGCGGACCTGGATGATCGTGCTGTCGTGGTCGGTCTTGCCCGGCTTGAACGTCTTCCCGTCGATCGCGGCCTTGAGGTAGTACAGGGCGTACTTGGCGTACAGGTCGGCGGGCTGGGAGACGGTGGCGTCGATCTTGCCTGCGGCGATGTCCTTGAGCTCCTCGGGGATGCCGTCGTTGGACACGACGAAGACGTGCTTCGGGTCCTTCGGATCCACCAGCAGGCCCTTCTGCTTGAGCACCTGCAGCGTGCCGGACAGGCCGAAGCTGGACTCCATGTAGACGCCCTTGATGTCCGGGTTGGCGGTGAGGTCCGTCTGCAGCTTCTGCGCGGCGACCGCGCCGTCCCAGTTCGTGGCCTCGCCGAACACCTTGATGCCGGGGTAGCTCTTCTTCATGCAGTCGTTGAACGCCTCGGTGCGGTCACGGCCGTTGATCGAGTCGAGGCCGCCCTCGAGCATGACCACCTTGCCCTTGCCGCCGAGCTTCGTGCCGAGGAACTGGCAGGCCTTCTCGCCGTAGGCGCGGTTGTCGGCCCGCACCACCATGAACACCTTGCCGGTGTCGGGACGGGTGTCGACGGTGACGACGGGGATCTTCTTCGCCTCCAGCTGCGCCAGGGTCGGCGCGATGGCGGCGGTGTCCTGCGGCGCCATCGCTATGCCCTTGACGCCCTGGCTGATGAACGTCTGCGCGTTGGCGGTGAGCTTGGCGACGTCGTTCTGGGAGTTCGTGGTCTTCAGGGACAGGCCGAGCTGCTTGGCGAAGTCGGGCGTGTACTTGATGTAGGAGTTCCAGAAGTCGGTGTCGGACCGCGGGTAGTCGACGCCCACGAGCGGCTTGTCGCTCGACGAGGCGGAGGTGCCGGAGCCGCCGCTGCACGCGCTGAGCAGCGTCAGCGCGCAGACGACGGAGGCGGTGGAGCTGACTGCGGTTCTGATTCTCATGGGTACTTCCTCGCGCTTGTCCCGGAGCGGGGTTGTTACACCGATGCGACGGTTGGGTGTCGCTGACAGAGAGATGGGATGTTTATAGGGTCGGGTCGACCGGGTTGTCTAGAGGTCGGGAGTCAACCCGGGAAAACTCGCCGCAAGGCTCGACTGTGCGCCCTCGACATGGGATGTTGTCAGCAGATCCATCCCACCAATGAGGGGAACCCGTGAAGGGCCGAGCAGGCCGCCTGGCGGCTGATGACATCGGTGTCGAGGTCGTCCATGGCGTCGACGGAGTCGCCGAGCTCTGCCGACCGGACTGCGCGGAGCGCGGAGTGCACCAGGAGACGGCCGAGACCTCCGTCCATGACTCCGGGCCGCCGCTCCGCCGCGTCAGGGAAGGCGTCAGCCGGGCACCCTGCACGGGGCACGCCCACCCGCTCGGTGGACCTGCGGACGGCCGCGGACGACCTGTGGTCACTGCGGCGGCCGCGGTGCGCGCGGACACCGGGGGACCGCCCCTCACTTCACGTACGACTGTCCCTGACCGGGACGGTGCGGGTGGCGTCAGGCCGACAGGGCCGGGGCGCCGGCGCCGCGGGTGTCGTCGTGCTGCCCGGCCGGCGCGCCGCACAGCACCGACCGCATGAACTCCATGGCCGGAGTCAGCGCGAAGCGGGAGTGACAGGCGACCGACACGACGCGTCTCAACCTGGTCGCCGCCAGGGGGACCAGCGCGACGGAACGCGACTGGGCCATGGCGCTCACCAGCTGTGGCACCACCGCCACGCCGACGCCCGCCCCGACGAGCCCGAGCATGGCCTGGTAGTCGTTGGTCTCGGACACCACGTCCGGGCCGAAGCCGGCGCGGCGGCAGGCCTCGTTCAGGGCGTCGCGGCACAGTGAGGGCCCCGGCGCGATCCACTGCTGCCCGGACAGCGCTGCCAACGGCACGGAGCCCTGCACCGCGAACGCGGAGTCCGCGCGCACCGCCACGGCCATGGCGTCCGTCGCGACGAGTGTCTGGTCGACGCGGGGATCGATCGGAGCGCCGACGATCGGATAGTCGTACACCACTGCGACATCGGTGTCGCCGGCCAGCAACCGGGCGACGGCGACCGGCGGATCCGCCTCGGTCAGGGTGATGCGCACGTTGGGGTACGCCGCGCGGAACACGCCGATCGCGGAGGGGACGAAGGTGGCCGCCGCGCTCGGGAACACGGTCAGCCGCAGCTGACCGCAGTCCGAGCGGGCCAGCGCCGCCAGTTCGCGGCGGGCGTCGTCGAGACCGGCGAGCAGCGACTCGACGTGCCGCAGGAAGACCTCACCCGCGGGCGTGGGACGCACCCGCCGCGAGGAGCGCTCGAGCAGCCGGCACCCCAGCTCCTCCTCCAGCTTGGCGACATGCTGGGAGACGGCGGGCTGGCTGACATGCAGTGCGTCCGCCGCGGCGGTGAACGAACCCTGCCGGGCGACCTCGCGGAAGGTTCGCAGACGGGTGGTGTCCATACCTGCTAGCACCCTGTGAGAGTACGTCCGGGAACGGGAACACGACAGCGGTATCGCCCAACGCCCCTTCAGAGATGAGCACTTGAGTGATACCAGTCGCTGCCGGGCGGCGTGGCCCCACTGCCCCCGTCGGAGCTGTGGGGCGCGCCGGGCTGTCAGATCGCGGCGAAGTACTGGTTGGAGCCGCCGTTCCAGTACCAGGTGTCGATGCTCGCGCCGGCCCACGGGCTGGCGCCGTTGACGTCGAGGTACAGACCGCTCCACGGGTTGTAGATCGTCGCGGCGCCGATCAGGGACGGGGTGAGGGGGGTGCGCCACATCTGGTACTGCGCGCCGACGCACGGCATCTGGTAGACGGAGTCGCCGGCCACGCCGTCCGTGCTCAGGCACATGTTGCTGTTGCCGTTGATGATCTCGTACGTGCTGTTGCCGTAGGAGTAGAACGTCCAGTTCTGGTTGGCGCCGCCGTTGGCGTACCACTGGATCACGCCGCCGCCGGGCGACGTCGATCCGCCCGCGACGTCCAGCAGCAACCCGAAGCTGGAGTTCGGCGTGACATGGATGGTGAAGCTGGAGTCGGCCTGTGCGTTGCCCGTGCCGGCGGCGACGGCCGCAACGGTGGCGAGCGCGACGGCGGCGGCGCTGACCGCCCGGCGCGGGCGTGACACGACGCGGTGCAGGAGGTTCATGACTCGGTCCTCTCGTCGTTCGCTGCGGCCCTCCCTCGGGGCCGCACTTACCAGAGGCCCTGGCGTTGTTGGTCGTACGCATAAGTCGGGGCTTATGCCCCAGCGCGCCCGCCACGGAAGCGAGCTCCTCGGCGCCCGTCCGTGTGCTGTCGCAGCCTGGCAGGCGGATGTCACTGACGACACCTCCGGGCGCTCATCAATGGCGCCTCTGTGGATCACCGCGGATGATGATGTCCGGGCCCTCCGCTCGACCGCGGATCTCCGGCGGTCGGGCCGCCGACGCACGTCCGGGCACGTCACGCCTTACCGTCCGGCGCGTGGAGGTGCCCGCACCGCGTACACGCGGGGCACGACCCGCGACCTCAGGAGGTGATCGGGTGCGGACCTCCGCCAAGCCGCACAACGGGTTGCGCCCGAAGGCGCTCCGGCCCTCGCTGAACACCCGGCGGGCTCAGCTCGACATGGCAGGGATCCTGCTGGTCCTCCTCGCGACGATGGTGCTGATGGGCTGGTTCGGCATCGGAAACCTCGTCCATGCCCTGACCTTCCCCGGTCGCCTCACCGGTGCCGTCCTCATCACGGTCGCCTTCACCACGCTCCTGGCCGTCGGCGCAGTCCTGGACTACTGGGTCAGTCACAGCTTCCAGCATTCCGGGCTGGTCGTACTGATCGGCGTGTTCGCGGCGTTGCTGGCCGACAGCCTGCTGTTGCTCAGGACGGTGAAGAACGGCGATCTGCTGCTCTTCAAGGTGCTCTTCGCCTTGCTCACGGCGGGGGCGGCTTGGGCTCTGTACGCCGTGTGGCGGACGTCGGTCACCGTCCCCGCCCCGAAGCGGGTGGCCGCTGCCCTGGTGGTTTCCTCGGCCCTCGCCGTCACCAATTTCGGCTACCAGAACCTCTATCTGCCGTACCGGCGTGAGGCCAGGCCTCTCATCACCCTGTCGGTGGGGAAGTCTGTGGTGCGCAAGGACCGCAATGCGTTCACCGTACCGGTGGACATCACCCTCCAGAACCACGCCGACGTGGGTTTCTACGTGCTCGGCACGGAAGTCCACGCCATGGGGGAGCAGGTGCGGCTGAGCCCCAGGGACCGACTCCGTCAGCAGTGGCGAAGCGACGCCGAGCAGTTCGCCACATCCTCGGGGGAGGCGAACCCGCTCTCCCGCAGGGAGATTCACCAACCCGGTGAGTTGGTGGAGGCAAAACCCTGGATGCAGCCCGGAGACTGGATCGAGCCGAGCGACTCCTTCACCACGCGCCTGGTGGTGGAACTCCCCATGGACACGCGGTACGACCAGTTGGCCTTCTACGCCACCGCGAGCCTTGCGCGCAAGGACCAGATCGTGCTGGATCCACCACTCCGGTTCGTGACCACCTCCTGGGGCGGTGACGTGCCCCATTGGGTGAAGGAACAGCAGAAGAAAGGCACCGACTCCCTTCTTTACCGTGCCCGGGTGCACGAGAACAACGAGATCGACGAGACCATCAGGCAACCGCACTTCGTCACCGTCTTCTGGTCCTTCGGCGGGCATGGTGCAGCCGTGCAGTCGAGCATCACGCGCAAGGACGACAATGGCAGCAGGCCCTTGTCCGGTGAGGAGCAACGGGAGCTGGTGAGCCGGTACGGTCTCGTCAATCTCTCCTCCGGTCCCGTAGAGCGGACCTTGTGGGACATCAAGGCCCAGCAATGAGCCGCTCCGGCGACGCCACCCTGTCGATGCGGGCTGTTGCCCAGGAACAGGTTCTGACCACGGGAGGCGCCACCCGGCTGGTGGACCGGATGGAGTCCGCGGGACTGGTCGAGCGTGCGGAGGATCCCGACGACCGGCGCGGGCGGCTGGTGCGCCTGACCCCGCTGGGTGACGAAGACGGCCGTACGAGCGTCGCGGGTCCATCTGGAGAACCTCCGGCGCTACTTCGAGCATGCCCTCCCCGAAGCGCACCGCGCACGCTTCGCGGAAGACCTCCGCATCCTCGGCCACGCGGCCCGGCACACGCTGCCTCAGCTGCCCTGACCTGTGCTTCGGCGGCAACGCTGATGTGAAGGCGTGCCCACCCGGGTGTGACTCAGGTCACAAGAGCCAAGAAATGCCTGAGAAGGCAGTTACTGTCTTGTCAGGTGAATGGCTCGCATCAGGCGGGCGCGCCACCCTGGCGAGGTCTTCGATGAAGCTCACCCACGTCTTCGACGCCTGTTGCGGCTGGTCGCACGGTTTCACCGCGCCCCTGCCCGAAGTGGCCGCCCGCCGCCCAGGCCTGCCGGTCGAGGTCGTCCCGATGGCCTGGTCACCGGGTGACGCAGTGTCCCTCTCGGCGAGTTCGGCCACGTCCACCTCGCCAACGCGGGCATCGCCGAGCTGAACAGTTCTCCCGCCCCGCTGGTCTCCGACGCGGAGTCCGTCACCCCCGCGGCCCTTGACCATGCCATGGCCGAAGAGATCGACCAGCCGCCCGCCTTCCTTCACCGTCCCTGAACCTCCCCGTGCCCATCCCACTCGGACAGGAGCCACGCATGAGCACTCTCTCCTTCAAGGTCCTCGATCTCGACTTCCCGGCCGGGAGCAAGAACAAGACGGCCACTCTCGTCACCGGCGAGAGCGAG